>CAMWKN010000040.1 GCA_947174825.1 uncultured Clostridium sp. | reverse complement strand
TCAACTACTATTTTTGATTTTTCTTGATTTTGTGAAAAATAACAGATTTCTTCCAATATCCATGCCAATCTTTTGTCATTTTCACAATATTTCTGATCATATCCAAACAAATTACCAAAGATAAAATATATAAAATCCAGACTACTTGACAGTCTTCTTTGTCTCCATCTTCTGCGAGTTGTCCATCAAATACTGCACAACTCTTGCGGCATCCTCCTGATGCTTTCCCGCATAATTCAAGCCAATCACCGGTTTCTGGATCATGCCGCCGATCTGTTCGTATTTCTCACTGTCTGTCAGGTACAAACCACAATTATACCGGGTTGGATCGGAAGGCTTCACATCGGTATTTGTTGTATTATTCCGCACATCCTCTCCAGAAATAATCTGAGTATAATAGCGAAGCTCCTCTGGATAATCTGCATAGAACGATACTGCCTCATGAACATTTTGATTGGAAAGATAATCCGACACTGCCCACTCTGAAAAATCTTTTTCCGATGCGATAATAATATCTGCCGTTCCACTATACAAAAAAGTCTGTATCTGGTAGTTATCTGATGCCTCACTGATGCGCACTGCTTCCCCTTTTCTGAAATGCAGATATTCTGCCAGCTCTTTTTCCAAACTATCAACCGTTTCATCTGTCAGCACATCATTTTGCAACAGAATAAATAAGGCTACCTTGTCCTTGGTAACATAATCATAGATCTGCCATCCAATCATGGCAATAATCACCAAAGCAATCAGACTAGTCTGCAAATAATAATACTTAAAATTCTGTATTTTTTGCTTGAAGGTAAAATTTTTCCGCTCCTCCGCTTCCGATTCCTTTGTTCTCTTCTTGTATATTTCTGCCTCGTCCTGCTCTAACTTCTTTTGTTCCTCTTCCGAAAAATGAACTGCCATGCTTTACCTCACCATAAATTCTATACTATTTTTCTATTCCTAAATCACAGCTCCCCAGATATACAATGCCATATAGAAAATAACCAATAATCCATTACTGACTGAAGCAATGGTGGGAAACAGGGGACGAATATCGTCCTGATGCAGACTGATCCACGACATTACAAAGCCCACTGCCGCAATCAGCAGACAAACCATCCCCAGCACCCCTGCCAGCAAGCCTGCCTGTCCGTCACTTTCTCCTGATGATATGCACACAGCAGCGAATATTCCAATGGATACCAATGCTAATATAGTCGCCGCAATCGCCAGTGGCGGATGATGCTTATCGGTCAGATGTAATGACGATTCTTTCTGTCGTTTTTTACGAAACATGGTCTGTCTCCTCTTTTCTATCGTTTTCCACAAAATCAAATCCCTTGTGGCAAGCCACAGGTCATGACTGGAATAGATATTCTACTATTTCTTATTCTTTTTTCTCAGATACCTTCTGACAATCCCCCTGCCGATCACAAACAGCACATATCCAATCAATACGCCCAAGGTATTGAGAATGATATCATCCACATCAAAAGTCCCCAGCATAGACACCAGCTGTAATAACTCCACCAGCACCGATGCAGACATACCGAGCAAAAACATACGCAGTGCAGTCTGTTTCCGGGTCAATATGGGAATCACAAAACCAAATGGAATAAAGCAGACCACATTGCCCAACAAATTCAGCATTACATGAAAGCTACCGATTTTATTACGGTAACTCAAGTATCTCTTGATTTCCGCAAAAGGAACCAAATTGTATCGATACTGATTTCCCGGAACTCTCCCCATCTGCTCACTAAAGAACAGGAAATATACCATCATGACCAGATAAATGATAAAAATCACCCAGGAAATAATCTGGATTTTACGCTTATTCTCTTTTTTCACGATAACCCCTCACTGTGATTATTGACGAAGTTCTACTTCTATTTCTGCCAACTTCCCTATAATTTTGTCCATGGTACGGCTCACTTCTTCATCAGTAAGGGTACGGTCATTCGCCCGGAATACCAACTTATATGCCAACGATTTATATCCCTTGGTCAACTGGGCACCTTCATAGATATCAAATAATTCACAAGATTC
Source organism: uncultured Clostridium sp. (assembly GCA_947174825.1). The sequence continues at coordinate 6,458 of CAMWKN010000040.1, read as the reverse complement.
CAGCAACTTGCCACCTTTATCCCGAATCACTGCCTCTACCTGTCCTGCTAACACGGTCTTTTTCATGCTCAGGCTAATATCTCTGGTCATAGCTGGGAATTTTGCCACCCCTGAATATTTCACATCAAAATTTGCCAACTCACTGACTGTTTTCATATCAATAACAGCCACATAGGCACGCTCGCCAATTCCAAAGTTCTTCTGAACCGTCGGATGAACCTCTCCCAGATAGGCAACGCTCTTATTCTGATAAATTACTTCTGCCTGACGTCCTGGATGCAGAAAACTCTTATTCGCCTCTGGAGAATAGGTAGCATAATCCGTCAACCCCATCCGCTCCATGACTGCCTGCACCAGCCCTTTCATTACATAGAAATCGCCCTGTCCATACATACCCAGTGTCAGCTGCATCCGCTCATCCGGAAGCTCTGTCAATGGCAGCTGTTTCGGCATATACACATTTGCCAGCTCATAGAGACGGACATCCTGATTACGACGATTATAATTGGTTGCCAGGGAAGTCAGCATACCACCCAGTGCAGAAGTACGCATCACACTATAATCCTCACCCAGAGGGTTACTGATCTGAATACTCTGGCGCAATTTGTCATCCTGTGGTAATTGCAGTTTATCATATACTTTCGGGCTCTCAAAAGAGAAAGTCATTCCTTCACAGAAGCCATAGCCTTCCACCACTTCTCTGACCATATTTTCATATCTCAATTTATCGGATAATCCGCCAGCCGTAGCTCTTCCACCTGGCAGAGTCATCGGAATATTATCATATCCATAGAAACGTGCCACTTCCTCTGCCAGATCTGCCATCTGTTCCAGATCCTGTCTCCAGGTTGGTACACAGACCTCTCGTTTTTCCCGATCAACTGTCAGATCCAGTTTTTCAAAGTAAGAGATCATTTCCTCCTCTGGAATATCCGTTCCCAATAAGGCATTGATCTTCACCGGATCATAGGCAATCCGAATTGCTTCCTTATGCACTGGATAGATGTCCACTGCACCGCCTACCACTTCTCCAGCTCCCAGTTCTTCCACCAACTGGCAGGCACGATTCATCGCTTCCATGGCATTGTTCGGATCCAGTCCCTTTTCAAACTTTGCCTGGGCATCCGTACGCATCCCCAGCTTCTTACCAGACAGACGGATATTGGTTCCATCAAAGGTAGCCGCCTCAAACAGCATGGTCTGTACATCATCGGTAATCATGGAATTTTCGCCTCCCATGATACCAGCCAAGCCGATCGGCTTTTTACCATCACAAATCATCAACATAGAGTCGTCTAACTGTCTACTCTGTCCGTCCAATGTGACAAAATCCTCGCCATTTTCTGCCTTGCGAACCACAATTTTGTGATCTTCAATGGTATCTAAATCATATGCATGCATTGGTTGTGCATATTCCTCCATAACATAATTGGTAATGTCCACAATATTATTAATCGGGCGGATTCCTACTGATGCCAGTCTTCTCTGCATCCATTCCGGAGATGGTGCTAATTTGATATTTTTAACCACTCTTGCTGTATAGCGTGGACACAGTTTCTCATCCTGCACTTCCACAGAAATATAGTCTTCTACCTTTTCACTATTACCAGTCTCTGTCACCACTGGCGGCACAAATTTTTTATCGAAAGTGGCAGCCACTTCTCTGGCGATACCCAACACGCCAAAGCAGTCCACACGATTGGAAGTAATCTCATATTCAAAATTCACATCATGCAGCCCCAACAGCTCCACTACATCGGAACCAATGGCAGCATCCTTATACTCTGGGTTATCGCTCAGAATATAAATGCCGTCCTTTGCCGCATCCGGGTACATATCTGTTGTGGAACCCAGTTCCTCAATGGAGCACATCATACCAAAAGATTCCACTCCACGCAGTTTGCCTTTTTTAATCTTGAAACCATTCTCAGACTCTCCATCTTTGTGAGAGCTTGCCACATGGCCACCATCCAATACAACCGGAACTTTATCTCCTTCTTTCACATTCGGTGCGCCGGTTACAATCTGTACTTCCTGCCCTGCCTCGTCAATCTGCACCTGGCAGACCACCAGTTTATCGGCATCCGGGTGTTTCTCAATCTTGTTAATCAATCCTACAACAATCTTATCCAGATTGCGGTCAAACTCGGTATAACCCTCTACCTTGGAACCAGATAAAGTCATTGCGTCCATATATTCCTGTGCCGTACAATCCAGATCCGGCACATATGCCTGTATCCATGATAACGATGTATTCATATTTATCCTCCTATAACTAGAACTGCTTTAAGAAACGGGTATCATTCTCATACAACAGTCTCATATCGTCAATTTCATACTTAAACAATGCGATTCGCTCCAGACCGACACCAAAAGCAAATCCGGTATATTCATTCGGATCAATTCCACTCATTTCTAATACGTGCGGATGCACCATGCCACAGCCCAGAATCTCAATCCATCCCTCACCTTTACAGAAACGGCATCCCTTGCCTCCACATTTGAAGCAGGTCACATCCATCTCTGCACTTGGTTCGGTGAACTGGAAATGATGGGGACGGAATTTCACCTTCGTATCCTGACCGAATAATTTCTGAGCAAATTCCTGCAGCGTTCCTTTCAGATCAGCAAAGGTAATATTCTTGTCAATCACCAGTCCCTCAACCTGATGGAAGGTAGGAGAATGGGTGGCATCCACCTCATCCGAACGGAATACACGCCCAGGGGCAATCATGCGGATTGGCAGTTTCCCCTTCTCCATTTCATGCACCGGTACCGAAGATGTCTGGGTACGAAGTAAGATATCCTTAGTAATATAAAAAGTATCCTGTTCATCCTTTGCCGGATGGTCTGCCGTGATATTCAAAGCCTCAAAATTGTAATAATCGTACTCTACTTCCGGAGCCTCCACAACTTCATATCCCATACCAATGAAGATATTCTCCACTTCTTCCAGGGTAATGGTATTTGGATGGCGGTGCCCCTTCTGTAACTGCTTGCCTGGCAAGGTCACATCAATGGTCTCGCTCTTTAGCCTTTCCTCTAACATGGCATTTTCAAAAGCAGCCTTCTTCTCTTCTAATTTACTCTCAATTTTCGCCCTTGCCTCATTGACCATCTGTCCCACTTTTGGACGATCCTCCGGAGCTACCTCTTTCATTGATTTCAGCACGGAAGTCAGTTCTCCCTTTTTGCCCAGAAACGCCACCCGGATCTCACCTAACTGATCCAGCTGCTCCGAAGATGCAATCTGATCCAATGCATTTTCCATAATATTCTTTAACTTATCTTTCATGGTAATCCCCCATTCCGAAGCGTTTTGTATTGTGATACAGTTATTTATGACGCTTCCGCATAAATAACATATAAAAGAAAAACTCCCTGCATCGCAAGGAGCCTGAAATTTACCTGCTATGGCTGGTACATCTTCATTCCCCCTGATACAGATCATCAGGGACGGAATTTTCCGCGGTACCACCCTGTTTCTCATATCATTCTCATATCCTATACTAACATCGATATAAGCTTGATATAAGCACTTCATTGCATGTAACGTATGCCTACGTCAATTCCTACTCGGATATCTCGTCTCTGACAAAATCCCTTTCAAAATTGCAGCTCCCGTGGGAAATTCGAATCATGGAATAACGTAGGAATGCTTACAGCCGGAGACATTCCCTCTCTGAAACGGATTGCCATGCTCTACTAAACACGATCATCGCTTTTTCCTATTTATGATACAGTAGCCAGAAACCCATTATTACCGTCTACTGTGCGCATATTGGATTAAAATCCTATACAGTAACCAACTGTATCACATTTCCTTTAAGAATGCAACTACTTTTTCCAAATGCATCCCGTGAGATGCTTTCACCAGAATGGAATCCCCTGGCTCCAGCAGAGACGGCAATTGTTCCTCTGCCTCTTCCTTTGTAGCAAAATAATGAAGATTCTGTGCTGGATTCACACTGCGTACTCCGGCTTCATACTGTTTTGCCAGACTGCCGATTGCCACAATCAGATCCAACCCTTTGTCGGCAGCATAGACACCAGTATCAAAATGCATCTGCTGTTCCCGCTCCCCCAGTTCAAACATATCCCCAATAATGGCTACCTTACGCCCGGATGCCTCTGCTAACACATCAAAACCAGCTTTCATAGACACCGGATTCGCATTGTAGCAGTCATACATAATGGTATAGCGATCTGTTTCCAGAATGCTGCCATGTCCCTCCACTGGTCGGAATGCCGCAATGCCCCTGGCAATTTCCTCCAGGGATAAGCCCAGATCCCGTCCAATGGCTGCCGCCGCCAATGCATTGGTAACCATATGTCTGCCTGGCACTGGTACATGCACCGGGATCACTCCGTCTGCTGTAATCAGTTCAAAATCGGTTCCTGCCAGTCCCTTAGATATCATATTCTTTGGATATACCGTATTCTGCTGACCAGTTCCAAAAAACACCGGCTTCCTGCCATGAACATCCTGCACCGTAATCAGCTTTTCATCATCGCCATTCAAATAAGCAGTCCCCTGCTCCGATAATCCCTCAAAGATCTCCGTTTTCGCCCGAAGAACGCCGTCCAAATCCCCCAGCTGTTCCAGATGGCATTGTCCGATATTGGTAATCACACACAGATCCGGTTTGGCAATGGCTGTAAGTCTGGACATTTCTCCAAAATCACTGATGCCCATTTCCACAATTGCCACCTCATGCTCCTCCCGCAAAGCAAATAATGTCAGCGGTACTCCAATCTCGTTATTAAAGTTTCCCTGGGTCTTATGAACCTGATAATGTTGTGATAAGACAGATGCCAGCATTTCTTTGGTGGTGGTTTTGCCCACACTGCCGGTTACCCCAATGACCTTGACCGGATACTGCATCCGATAATAAGCCGCCATATCTTTCAATGCCTGCAGACAGGAAGCAACCTGGATATACGGTTTCGTACTGTCCTCCGGTGCATTTTCCGACAGACAGCACAAAGCACCTGCTTCGTAGGCAGATGGAACAAAACGGTTTCCATCCACCCGCTCTCCCCGGATTGCCACAAACATGCCTCCTTGCTGAATCTGTCGGTTATCGGTTACCAGACAGGTCAGTTCCTGTTCTCCCAGATCCTCCGGTCCCGTATACCTTCCTCCACAAACCTCTGCCAGTTTCCGAGGCGTCATATTTTTCATTCTACCCATAAACATCTCCTAAACTTTACAACTTCATACGCACTTACAGCTAATCAATGAAAAATGCGACAGCATTTTTCCAGACTTGACTTAGTTTCACTTCGCATGTTTTTCATGCGTTAGTGAAACTTCAAGTCTTAGCTAATGCAATAATTTTCTCACATAATTCTCCATAGGAAATCCCCTCTGCTGCTGCCTCCTGTGGCAACAGGCTCATAGGTGTCATTCCCGGCAGAGTATTTGCCTCCAGACAAAACAGCTTTCCATGCTCATCCATCAGAAAATCAATACGTCCATAGCAGGACAGTTTTAACTCACGATAAGCGGCAAGGGCATACTGCTGCATCTCTGCTGCCTTTGCCTCATCCAGCTCAGCAGGACATACATCTCTTGCCATCCCCTGTTGATACTTGGTTGCATAATCATAAAATCCCTCGTTGGGAATAATCTCAATCACCGGATATACTTCTTCTCCCACGACGCCCACTGAAAACTCCCTGCCACGAATATATTCCTCCACAACCACTTCATCTTCATAGCGGAATGCGTCCTCCAGAGCTTTCTGATATTCCGACTCATTGCTTGGTATACTGACTCCTACGCTGGATCCTCCACAACATGGTTTTACCACACAGGGATAACCGATCTCTGGTGGCACCGACTGTACTGTATCAGGTGTAACTGTGTATCCCTTAGGCGTCGGAATCCCCCCTGTCTCAAAAATTTTTTTGGCAACTCCTTTATCCATGGCAAGGGCACTGCCAAAATAACCCGATCCGGTATAATGAATCCCCAGAAGATCAAAGGCTGCCTGCAGCTTGCCATTTTCCCCCTCTGCACCGTGCAGTGCCATATAGACTATATCCGCCATGCGGCATAATTCAATCACACCTGGACCAAAAAAGCAGTCCGCATCCTCCCCCCGCATTTTACGAATCGCATCCAGATCTGGATCTGCTGTCTGTATCTTTTTTTGATCCTCCGAAAAGGCATCATTCCGATCAAAGAAATCGTCAGAAATTTCCCCCTGATATCCTAAAAAGACATCTAACATTGCCGCCTGATGCCCTTTCTCCCGCAATGCCTGACACACCATGTTTCCGGTACTGATGGAAACATCCCGTTCCGTACTCAATCCGCCTGCTAATACTATAATTTTCATAAATAATCCCCTTTTCCTTTTCATAAATAGAATCTGTAAAATTCCACCCGTCCATATTCCTATGCATCATTACCATACATCATGTCACACGTATGCTCTATACCTTTATCC
>CAMWKN010000039.1 GCA_947174825.1 uncultured Clostridium sp. | reverse complement strand
AATTGTATCTGGATATGGTTTGGCAGCGTCATCGCCCGATCATTACAGCTACCGTACAGTTCTGTTATGGCAGATATGAAATTAATCCCCTGGAGGAAAAGCAGACCGGAACATACATTGTGGTACGTGACAGGGAAGAGGAAGAACGGTTGATGCATCTGCTGTATGATCTGCATTTTGTGGTGCAGGGAGTCTATTTTCAGTTGTCCAAAGAGGAAGACATCTTTCGTTTGATGTCCGAGTATTTGGACACATTGACACAGCAGTTTGAAGTATATTATTCCAAAGAATATAAGTCTATTGCCATCAGTAAAATTGGTTCTATGCAGATGGGAATTCGATTAAATACGGATATTAATTTGCTGGAAATGGATTTAGGGTATACGCAGATTCCGAAAGTGGAGTTGGAAGATTTTTTCCGCGCTATTCGATTAAAACGGAAGTATTACCGCTTAAAAAGTGGTGCTTTTATTGACTTGACACAGCAGGAAAAGAATGTGGACACCTTGCGTCAGATTCTGGAGGTGGCAGAGAGTACTGAAGATGGGACACTGCGTTTTCAGCAGCATACTGCAGCCTATCTGGATGGCTTGTTGCCACGTTCTAATCGAATTCGGAAAGAGGAAAGTTACAGGAAATTGATTCAGGATCTTCACACACCGGATCAAACAGAATGGAAAGTGCCTTCTGTTCTGGCAGATGTGTTGCGCCCTTATCAGGTGGTGGGATTTCGGTGGCTGATGACTCTGTCAAATTATGGTATGGGTGGTATTCTGGCGGATGATATGGGATTGGGAAAAACCGTTCAGACCATTGCCTACATCTGTGCTCATCCAGGAACCCGTACCTTAATAGTATGTCCCACTTCTTTAGCCTACAACTGGCAGGAGGAATTTGACAAATTTGCAGCCCATATCCGTAGCTGTATTGTTTCTGGCACTCCAGAAGAACGGAATAAAATACTCACACAAAACAGAGAGAATTATGACGTGTGGATTACCACTTATCCTTTGATACGGAAAGACGTGGACAACTATCGGGAAATTTCCTTTGATGCCATGTTTATTGATGAGGCACAATTTATTAAAAATCCTTCTTCCCTGGGAGCCAAGGCAGTGAAAACGGTACAGGCAGCACACCGCTTTGCCTTGACTGGAACACCGATAGAAAATGCTTTGTCAGAACTGTGGTCTATTTTTGATTTTGTGATGCCGGGATTTTTCCCGCGTCATCACCGCTTTACTGAAGTTTATGAAAAGCCGATTTTGCGGGATAACAATGAAAAACAGATGCAGATTCTGCGAAGGAGGATACAGCCTTTTATTTTGCGCCGTATGAAAAAAGATGTCTTAAAAGAACTGCCAGATAAGATTGAAACCAGACGGACGGCGGCAATGACATCCAAACAGAAGAAGATATATCATTCCTATTTATCCCGGATTCAGGCAGAGATTCGGGACAAGGAGAGTTTTCTGGATGGACAGGACAGGATTCAGGTATTGGCTGCATTGACCAGATTACGCCAGATCTGTTGTCATCCTGCCACCTTTGTGGAAAACTACCAGGGCGGCAGTGGGAAGCTGGATCTGTTGATGGAACAGTTGCCGGATATTCTGGCGGCAGGACATAGTGTGATTATTTTTTCCCAGTTTACCAGCATGTTATCCATTATTGCTCAGGAACTACGGCAGTCCCGGATACCATTTTATTATTTATCTGGTTCGGTGCCGCCGGAGGAACGGAAAAAAGAGGTGAAATCTTTTAATCAGGGAGATGTCAATGTGTTCCTGGTTTCCCTAAAGGCGGGAGGAACGGGACTGAATCTGATTGGTGCCGATACGGTAATTCATTTTGATCCCTGGTGGAATCCGGCCGTGGAGGATCAGGCAACGGATCGTGCTTACCGCATCGGACAAAAGCGAAAAGTCCAGGTGATTAAGTATGTGATGGAGGATTCTATTGAGGAGAAGATATACGAACTGCAGAAACGGAAAAAGAATTTGTCTGACCGGGTAATTCAGTCTGGCGAAATGTTTATCAATCAGTTGACGGGCGAGGAGCTATATAAGTTGCTGTGTCCAGATGAAAGTGTATAAAGGAAAAAAACACTTGCAATTCCAGGACAAGTATGATATTCTATTTCTTGTTGTGAGTAGAGATATTCCTCTGTTACGGTTGCGGATTGCACAAAAGTATTAAGAATGTCAAAATATGAAGGAGGTCACACAAATGAATGATATTATTAAGGCAATTGAAGATGAGCAGTTAAAGTCTGATATTACAGATTTTAACGTTGGTGATACCGTAAGAGTATTTGCCAAGGTTATCGAGGGTTCCAGAGAGCGTATCCAGGTATATGAGGGTACCGTTTTGAAGAGACAGAATGGTGGAGCCAGAGAAACATTTACCGTGAGAAAGAATTCAAACGGTGTAGGCGTGGAGAAGACCTGGCCATTACATTCTCCGATTATTGACAAGATCGAGGTTGTTCGCAGAGGTAAGGCAAGACGTGCGAAATTATTCTACCTGCGTGATCGTGTTGGTAAGGCTGCAAAAGTAAAAGAAATCGTTAAATAATGGAATTGTTATGAAACGGAAGTGCGGTTCATTTTTGGATCGCACTTTTTTCGAAACAGAAAGGAGGACATGGAATATGTGGTGTCCGAATTGTAAGATGGAGTACCGGAAAGGAATAAGGGTATGTGCTGATTGTGGTGCAGAATTAGTGGAGGGGACGGAGGCTGATTTTTGTGCGGTAGATCTCTGCGAATTCAAGGATGAGTCACTTGCAGACCGTTTTCTAGAGTACCTGCATTATTCTGGACTGGAGCAGGCAGCAAAGGTTGAAAAAGATGGTGGGGGAGTTTATGTTGTCACAGTTCTGGAAAAGCAGCGAAAAAAAGCAGAAAAATTATTCCGTGGATTTCTGTTAGCGATGAAAGAGGAACAGGAAACAGAGGCGTTAAAACAACTGCAAAGACAAATGGCAGAAAATATGGAAGAGGAATCAGAAATAGAGGTTTCACTTCTTGGGCGGAGTAAAACGGGGGCTCCTGTTCTGGATGCGCTGAATGACGTGATAGAAGCAAGAGAATCCATGGCAGAAGAAACGGAAGAATCGGAATATGACTGGGATCAGGAGGATCAGGAGACCGATTCTGATGAAACTGATTTAGATGATGATGCAGAACTGCAGGAACAGGGAGAGAACTTATTGCTATCAGAGGAAGCAGAGGAGGATACCAGTGATCTGCTTTATACCTCTACGGAAAGTTATGTCACAAAAGAGGAAGAATATAAGGATCTCAAGTTTTCGGGACTTACCTTTATTGTGTTTTCCATTTTGGGTGGCATATTCCTGACTTTGTGTCAATTGGAAATTTTGCCGATACACTATGAGAAGTTTGTATTTATTGTAATTGCACTGGTATTTGTAGTATTTCTTATTATTGGTATTGTCAGTATGGTTAAAGCGTCCAGGATGAAGTCAGAAATACCAGCCGAGGAAGCAAAGACAAAAGAAATTTATGACTTTTTGGATACAGAATTATCCCAGGAAACCTTGGATAGCTGGAAAGATCCAGAGGTATCAGAGGTGGAAAATGATTTGTTGATTACTGCACATATCCGTGGGATTCTGGTAAAAAATTATCCAGAAGAATCTGTAGTTTATCTGGAGTATCTGTCAGATAAATATTATGGGGATCGTTACATGGATCACGAAGAATCTGAAGAGTTAGAGGATGATTTGATGGATGCAGAGATTCCGGAGGAAGATGAAACGGAGGATACAGAAGAGTAAGGTAAATTATTTGACGATATGAAAAAGGCTATCACATGCAGGGAGATTTATGATCGTTACTGCTGTGATAGTCTTGTTTTACATCAGAAAAAATATTATTGATAGTGGTACGCAACAGCATAATGCTATACCAAGGATTTGCTTTGCAAATTCTTGTAGTGTAAGCTGTTTAACTTATGCATTTTACAAGGTAACCCCATTTTGCTGTAACAGGGCACGGGCGCTTTCCACGGAATCAATGCCGGTTTTGTTTTTGATAGGTGCAAATTCCCGGTCACGAACTACCTCAAATGGAAGACAGGTATCCATTAATTCAATCATATCCAGAATCAGTGTTTCAAATTTATAGCCGTTTGGTTCTACTGGATTTACCAGAGCGGCATCGTCATCAATAAATGGTATCTTCTTTTCTACAATATGAAGCGGCATTTCCCGTTCACAGATTTCTTCCAGTGAGGAAATACGAAAGAGGTAATTGAGTATAACACCAAAGTTATAGGCAGGATCCCCGTTTTCGTCTTTTGTGTCGCGAAGTTCAGGTGTCTGCTCATAATATTCCACAATGGAGGGATGTCCATCTTTGAGACACATAACCCCCACTTTTTCGTCGGGATCATTTTTGCGGACTACCTTGGCTCCAACACTGCAGTTTTGGGAAATAGTAGCACCGACAAAACAAGGATCTGCAATGCGCTGCAATACGTTATCAACAGCAAATACATTTAGCCATTCTATGCCATGGGTATGGATGAAGTCCAATAGTCCGGCATTTTGCAGAGAAGAGAACCATCCGCCGTTTCCGTTAGGAGAAGTGGCAATTTTATGCTTTGCTTCCATATATACTTTTCCGTCATAGGTAGCAGCTGGTGCCATATCCTGTTGGAAGAAATGGATATGGTCAGCACGGTAGCCAAAGAAATCGTGAGTCTGAAAGAAACCTGTAGTATCCGCATGATTTTTGTCGCTAGTCATGATAAAGAGGTGAATCCAGGTATCGGTTTGCTGAACCACATCTAATAAATTGGAGATAATTCGTTCAAAGATATAAACCGATTTCGTTAATCCAATATCATACATTCCCTTGGGATGATCCGATCCCAGCCGGGTTCCCATTCCCCCTGCCAGAAGAACAGCGGCAACCTTTCCTTCTTTGATTGTAGTGGTGCCAACCTGCAGGAACTGTTCCTGATGTTCTTCGATCTCAGGAATCTGCATGGCATGAATAGGGGTAATTTCTCCTGCCGGGCTATTGCCATCCGGAGAATGTTTTATTTTGTTTATTACGGAAAAATCCGTTTCATCAATCTGTTTTAACAGGCTCTCCTGTTCCGAAGCTGATAATGTTTCATAATATTTCAGAACATGCTCCTGTGAATACTTGGCTAGTTTTTGTCTGGCTTCCTGTAGATTCATAAAAAGACCTCCCTATCAATTGCATTTCGTATCCCTCATTATACGACAATCCTAGAAAGCATGCAAGCTCCTCGTTGCTTACTTTGGTCTTTTTAGTATACTCTTTTATTTCTTTATGGTATTATTAAATAAATGATGTCGATAGACACTTTCGTAAGGTGCTTTTTATGAAATGCAAAAAATACCATCATACAGAATGATACCCAAAAGCAAAAAATGAAAATTAATTATAGCAGACACATAGAGTTTATGGAGGTAATGTATGAATATGAATACTACTCGGAATCAGCAAAAAAAATGGAGGCATTTATGGGCTGCGTTTTTGGTAATAGCTTTGCTAGTTTCCATGACAGGATGTCAGTGGCGTGGGAGAAAGGGACAAAATGTTCAATCTGCACCAGACGATTTCTGGCAACGTGTGCAAAAGGAAATGGAGGAGAATACCGTCGTATTTTCTAATGACAATAATTCCTATTGTATTACAACAGGAGAAGATGGTGAGGAAGTTCTTAGCCAACGGCAGATGGATGGTACTTTGATTCAGAATCATAGTGTTGATCAGTTAGAATCGTTATTACATGTGAGCAATACCTGTCTTTATTATGCAACATGGGAGAGCGGACCTGGCTTTCGCGTTTTCTGGCGCGTTCCTATTCAAAAGATAAACAATGGGGATCAATTGCTCTGGGAGAAAGAAGAGGCATTACTACAGGATTTTCTGGAAATCCCTTATATTACAGATTCTTATGTGATTTATGAGTCGCAGGATGGAATTTACAAACTGAATTTGCAAAATGGGGAGAAAATTCCAATGATGGTGGAGAAGCGGCAACTGAGAGGGGATGTTATGAGTTGCAGAGGTTACAAGGATCAGGGGACTATTATTTTGGATGGAAAACTGTTTGTTTTGGAGGGAGGCAATTTATACAGTCTCGAACCAGATAGTGGTACTGTAAAGCAAATCTATACAGGGGAAAAATGGAAAGATGAGGAAACATTTTATAGAAATACCGGGATGGTATCCAGTGGCGAAAGTGTTTATTTTACCTGTGATAATGAAACGATTTGGCAGTACCACAAAGGGGAGGAGCAGGCAGTCTGCGTCATTTCAGAAGAAGACTTTTCGAAGAAACTGAAAGAATTTGGTTTCACCAAGAAAAAAAGATTTCAAGAATATTGTATTACAGAAATCTTCCTTTATCAGGATAGAGTATATTTTTGGGTAAAAGAGTATGATGAAAAACTGGAAAAAGCCACAGCTGCGGAAATCGCTGTTCTCAGTGCGCCTGCTTCGGATCTGTCCCAAGTTCGGAATGAAAGTGTAGTAAGTGATTATTTGCAACAATGGAAAAAAGAAGGTACCTCTGCTGATGCTGTTTCGAATGATGTTGTGTTACAGGAAATGTATATGTATAAACCTGACCAAATTGAGGGAGTTGTGGATGACAAGATAATTCTGTCTGAAATTCGACTGTCGCCTCATGGGAGATCCAAAGTAGATCGGATGTATTTTGCCGCCTATGATCCTGAACTGGATCAGATTCTGGAGAGATCGGATATCCGAAAAGTGTATTAGTTTTGTGTTTACTGTTCTGGACTGGCTTGGGAGGAGAGGAGTTCACAAGATTACTGCTATGTGGTATAATTTTAAGGAATAGGACTGGAAGATCTTGACAAATATGCTTACAATTCCGAAATATAAAATGATAGTAGATATCATTAAGGCAGATTGAAATTTATTCTGCGTAAAATTCATTGATATTTAACCGCCTTAGTAATAGTAATACCTACGAATATAAATGGATAAAAGGGGGGATTTTATGGGAAAAAAGAGAAAAAAAGCAGAATTAGAGATGGAATATCAGTATATGCAGGCTTTGCGTGGTAAGGAGGTTCCTTTATTAACTTTAGATGCGGGTTGGCACAGGATATTTCCTGACGTTCGGAAAACCGGTGAAATTAAAAAATTGGAAAAAGAATTAAATCATTTCATTAAACAGCAGGGGCAGACAGAACACGATTTAAAGGATTATGATAAGGCGAAAAAGGTAATCATGAATAATATCGTGGAGAACATGACAGATGGTCACGAACCGGACAGCCCTATCCGTATCAAGAAACAGGAAAAAAATCAAAAGCTGATTGCGGATTTGAATGAAAAGATTGAAGAGACCAAAGAGTTACGGAGACAGCTTCCAAAGGAAATCAAAGAAGCCAATCAGAAATTATTGATTGCCTGTATGACCTATTGCTATCAGGAATTAATGGATAATACGGAGATCATTGAGGAAGAGGAAGAGAGAATCCAGGAACTTCGGGAAGAGCTGAAAGATCATATTTTGCGGAAACAGGATCGGGAGATTCGAAATACGGAAGTCTACAAATATATGCATAATTTATTGGGGGCAGAAGTAGTGGAGGTCTTTGACCGGGAACATCAGGTCTGGCGTGGAAATATGGAGGAGAATAAGTTGGATGATTAATTCCACAATCAAACCGTGGATAGGGAGAGGATACGATGGGCAAAATTGTAGGGATTGGTACTGATCTGGTGGAGATTGAGAGGGTTACGAAAGCCTATGCCAGAGAATCCTTTCGGCAGAAGTATTATTCAGAACAGGAACGGGAACTAATTCAAAAGAAACCAGCGCGGGCGGCCACGGCCTTTGCCGGAAAAGAGGCAGTAGTTAAAGCGATGGGAACCGGATTTCAGGGGATTATGCCATCGGATATTGAGATATTAAGAGAGCCATCGGGTGCTCCTTGTGTTCGTTTATCTGGAAAAGCAGCTGCCCAGGCAAGGAGACATGATGTCAGCGGGATACATATCTCTCTGACAGATACAGAGAAGTTAGCAATGGCATATGTGGTGATGGAGAGCTAGTACATTATAATGAGTTATGTTTATTAGGGTAATGTATTAGGAAGAATAGGAGAACGGAATGGCTACACAGAAAATGCATTATGTTGCAGATGCGGTGGAGGCAAAGGAAATAGACCGGATTTCGATTCAGGAAATCGGGATTCCATCTATGGTGTTAATGGAGAGGGCAGCCATGAGTGTTGCCTCTTGTATTATGGAGACTACAGATCCGGAAAGCGACAGTATTCTGGCGGTTTGTGGTACTGGGAATAATGGCGGTGATGGCGTAGCTGCCATCCGCATCCTCCAGGAAGCAGGATATTCCGTGTCTGTCCTGATATTGGGACAAATTGAAAAGTGCAGTGAGGAAATGCGCCAGCAGATTGCTATTGCGGAAAAGCTGGGGATTTCGGTAAAATTTTATACAGGGCCAAAGG
>CAMWKN010000038.1 GCA_947174825.1 uncultured Clostridium sp. | reverse complement strand
CCCTCCCACGAATCTCCCCCGGCACCAATCACAATTTCTTCTAAGCCCGGCAGCTCTGGAGCTGCCAGAATGTCCTCCACCATAGTTTTTCAACACTTCCCCTTTTCGTACTCATCATAATCATAACTGTAGGTTTTGCTTTGATACATACCATTTCTCCTTTCGTTCTAAATGATCTGTCTGTATTGTACGGCATTTTCCATACAAAGACAAGGCATATCGTAACAGGAACCTTACAATTTTCCAATTATATCAACACCTTACAAATCTCCTGCACATCATAATCTGGTGCAAACGGTTTTGCTGCCTCACAGATCCGTTCCACAATTGCCTGTTCCTCTTCCAACTCTTCTGCGATTACCTCTGCTTTTTTTCCTTTTTGTAACTTACGGCATACTAAAGAAACCAACTTAAGAATCTCACCTTGTGAAATTCCTTGTTTAATCCCCTGAGATACTCCAATCTCAATCCCTTCCTCCAAGCTATCTCTCCGAATCAACTGCTCTCTCCGCTCAAATGTAAAATCCAGTGCAGCCACATGAACCACCTCCCTGCGATGTTTCTGGAAAAATTCTGCAAGAATATCTTCCCGGATACATTCTTCCACTGCAAGCTCAACGGCCGCTTTCAAAGCCATTTCTTCTTTGGCATAGCTACGAACTTTCTCTACAAAGACCGTATATCCGGACAGAACCCTGCTATTATTCTGAATATCTTCATTATACCCTGGATTGATATTATATGCAACAATAAGTTTATTATAGATTTTATACATGCATCAGACACCATCATAGCGAGAACACTTGTAAAACCAGGAAATTTGGTAGTATAATATGTGCTGGCGTAAATACGAATGATTTATTCGAAAGGATGAATAACATGAATAAGGACCTGACGGTAGGAAAACCGGAAACCGTATTATGGCAGTTCTGCCTGCCTCTCTTTGGAAGTATTATATTCCAACAGCTATATAACATTGCCGACAGTTTAGTTGCCGGAAAATATATCGGTGAAAATGCCCTGGCGGCTGTAGGAAACAGCTATGAAATTACATTGATTTTTATTGCCTTTGCTTTCGGCTGCAATATCGGGTGTTCCGTGGTAGTTTCCCGTCTCTTTGGCGCCAAAAAATATGCCGAGATGAAAACATCGGTCTATACCACCATGATTTCCTGTGCTATTCTCTGTCTGATACTGATGTTGGCAGGTCTGCTCAGCAGTAACTGTCTGCTCCAATTGATCCACACACCGGATAAGATTCTATCAGATTCCCGTCTATACCTAAAAATCTACATATGCGGGCTGCCTTTCCTGTTCTTTTATAATGTATCCACCGGAATCTTTTCTGCACTAGGTGATTCCAAAACCCCCTTTTACTTCCTGGCGGCATCTTCCACTGCCAACATTTTGGTAGATATCCTGTTTGTGCGTGGATTCCATATGGGGGTTTCCGGTGTTGCCTGGGCCACATTCCTGTGTCAAGGTGTCAGCTGTATTCTGGCGTTGATTGCAATTCTCCAGAGATTGTCCGGCATTCAAACCCATGGACAAATCCCACTGTTCTCAAAAAAAGCCTTCCAGCAAATTGCAGTAATCGCTGTTCCCAGTATATTGCAGCAAAGCTTTATCTCTGTGGGAAATATTATCATTCAAAGTGTGATTAATGATTGTGGTGTGGGGGTCACAGCAGGATATGTCGCCGCTATCAAATTAAATAATCTGGTCATTACCTCATTCACTACCCTGGGTAATGGAATGTCCAATTACACCGCACAAAATATGGGTGCCGGCCTGCTCTCCAGAGTCAAAGAGGGATTTCGTGCCGGAGTCAAAATGATATGGCTGCTATGCATCCCTATTGTGATCTTGTATTTGACGGCTGCCAGATTCTTGGTCTGCTTTTTTATCAGCAAGCCTTCCGATCTGGCATTGTCATCTGGTGTACAATTTCTCTACATTGTTACCCCGTTTTACTTTATTATCTCCCTCAAGCTGATTGCTGATGGTATCCTGCGTGGTGCCGGACTAATGAAGGTATTTATGATTGGAACCTTTACGGATCTGATTCTCCGGGTAATTCTTGCCAAGCTACTGGCAGGCATCTTCGGCTATACGGGTATCTGGTGTGCATGGCCGATCGGCTGGACCATCGCCATGGTATTATCCATTATTTTTTATCACAACGGACCGTGGAAAAATGCAAAATCAAATTAATTGCTAGAATAAGAAGAGATTGCTTTTGCCACTGAAGCCGAAGAAAGAGTTTCTCATGCGAAACTCTTTCTTAATGCCCAGTGCCAATATATCTTTTCGTATTTTAAAATTCTTTCCCTCTCATCACAGCAACACTTACCATATAAGAAATTCCCAGAACAAGTAATGTCACTATTCCAAAAATACCTGCCTGTAACCACCAGTCCAGTTTCAACAGACGGTTCACCATCTGCATAATCTGCCCTAGCTGAACGCTTGCCTGTTCCCCTATCTTTTGCAGCAAGTATCCAATCAAAATACACCCGCAAAAAGTAAATGCCATAACAATTCTGCCTTTTTCAGAACCAAATTTGAATTGAACAGGAAGCATCACTGCCAGAAAAATCAAAATAAGCGGCAGAAGTATACATGCCTCTCCCATTCCTGCCTGCACTTTAGCTGCTTGATTATTTGCCAGATAAAAGGCGGTAGAAATCAGACAGCCTGTCAGCCATGCCAATGTACAAAGCAGAACAGCAAAGGCATATTTCGCCTGAACATAGCTATTCCGACCTACGGGAAGCGTAAATAGAAACCGATATCCATTCTCATATTCATCATAAGTAATACTGCTGATGACAAAAAAAGAGCAGACAAAGGTCAGATATCCAATCACAAAGGAACCATCAGAATTAAAATTCAGCACAATGGATAACACTAACAGTAGAATCAGAAATTTTTTCTGCTGTAATAATAAACAAATATCTTTTACCAATAAGCCTTTCATCACTCACACCTCTTTCCCTAGTACAATGAATACTAGCTGTTTGTTACTCATTGTGCCAGCATCATTAAGATCAAATCATCAATGCTTCCCTTCTCCATAACCAGATCCGGATAATTTTCCAGATAATACTGTCGCTTGTTAGTCAGACAGCTATAACCGTATGATTCCTGCTTGGATTTCAAGATATATTGTGGATCCAGTTTGGCATACATAGCCTCATCTGCTTTCAACAATGCATAATCACTGAGCAGCACATCTGTTTCCTCATGCAGGATAATCTCTCCCTCATGAATCACATAAAAATCATCACACAGCGATTCCAGATCGGAAGAAATATGGGAACTGATAACAATAGAACGAGAATCATCCTCCTCCATATAGTTGCGTAACAGATCCAGCAATTCTTCCCGTACCACTACATCCATTCCCACGGTTGGCTCATCCAATATCAATAAAGAAGCATGATGACACAGAGCCACCAGAACTTTTAGTTTTGCTCGCATACCAGTAGAAAATTCCTTGATTTTCTGATCCATCGGCAAATCAAAATGCTGACATTTCTGTATAAACCAATCATGTTCATAATCCGAATACAAACATTTCATAATGCGGGTAATATCCCGTATGGACAGATATGAGCTGAATCCCGAATCCGACATTACCACCCCCAGTTTCTGTTTATCCTGATCGGTCAATGCCTGAATATCTTTTCCAAACATCTCTATACTACCACCATCCATATGGATCAATCCCAGTGCGGCTTTTAAGGTGGTACTTTTCCCTGCTCCGTTTCTGCCAACCAAACCAGTAATGCACCCCGGCTGCACCTCCATGGAACAATGCAAGGTAAAACCTTGATATTGTTTTTTTATTTGATTAATCTTTAACATCCAATCCCTCCATAATGATCTCAAACAGACTGCGGATTTCTTCTCCGGAAAGTCCACACCGTATCCCCTTGGATATCACCTGTTCCAGATCCATTTCTACCTCTTTGCGACGTTCCTCCTGCTGCAATTCCGGATTGACTGCTGCCACAAAAGTCCCCTTACCATGCACGGTTACGGTAAATCCCTCCTGCTCCAGGTTGTCATATGCCTTTTTCACCGTAAGCGCACTGATCTTCAGCTCTTTAGACATTCCCCGTACCGATGGCAGATTCTCTCCCTCCTGCAATTCTCCGGCAATAATCGCTGTTTTAATCTGATCCACGATTTGCTCATAAATGGGCACCATGGACGACGTATTCACTATAATATGCATATTCATGTTCATCCTCATTTCGTGATATCAATATCAAGTGATCTGATGTAACAATTTGCAAGGAAGCAGACTGTAAATATTATTCCGTCCATTATCAAACCGTTATACCAGATTCAGAAGTCTTCTGTAATAAACAGTATATAACAGTATATAACTGTTGTCAACTGTTTTATACTGTTTATTCCAAATTTTACTAAATGTTTTTCAAAATGCCTGAAAACTAGGGACTTATGCTAATTCTTGCTGTGTTATATAAGAGCAGAACATTGACAGTAAAACAACAATATGATATTTTTTCGACACATCAGGCTTCAGGATCGTATCTATAGTGAAAGGAGGAGAAAAATGGACGTGAGCTTATTAAGTACCGACAAGGAACAAGAGTTTACCGAAGTATATGAAACGTATGTTGATGATATTTACCGCCTCTGTTTTTCTTTCATGAAGAACCACATGGATGCGGAAGACGCTGTCCAGGAAACTTTTCTGAAATACTATCACCACGGAAAATGTTTTGATTCGCAGCAACACCTGAAGGCATGGCTGATTGTGACGGCATCAAACCATTGTAAGGATATGCTGAAACAGTGGTGGAGAAAAAGGAAAAGCATAGAAGACTATGATGGCGTAGCGGATGCGCAGGAACAGCAGGTAGATGAAATGATGGAGCTGGTTATGCAACTGCCGGAAAAATATAAAACCGCAGTCTATCTTTATTATTACGAAGACTACAACAGCAAGGAGATTGCTACGCTTCTTCATAAACCGGATTCAACCATACGGACATATTTACAGAAAGCAAGAAAACTATTGAAATTAGAAATTATGTAGAAGAGGAGATGAGGATTGATGGATAATAAAATAAAAAAAGCATATTCCAATATTAAGATGACAGAAGACTCAAAGGAAAAAGTTTACCGGCAGATTTTAGAGACAACTGATGACGACCAGGATCAGAAAAGAGGCTTAGGAAGCAGAAAAGTAGTTCTATCCGGCTGGAAAATGGGAATTGCGGCCTGCCTGGCAGCTGCGCTGATTATCCCCACAGGCGCATATGCAGCCGGAAAACTTTCTAAGTATATAAACATAAAAGTTGAAAAAAACAACTACCATGCAAAACTCAAACTGGAGCAGACAAAGGATACAGATGACACGAAAACAAAAGACAAAGAAACGATGCATTATATTCAAGTGCAGACAGATTGCGGTCCCGATTATAAAATGGAGCAAGTGACTTACGACATGAATGATGGGGAAGAAATCAATTATTATGAATACATTCATAAAGATGGTTCCCATGCAGGAAAAGATTTCTCTTGTGAAATTCTCTATGTAGACAAAAACAGTGATACTATCTTAGATTTATATAATCAGGAATCCATGCAGGAAATTGAGATAAATGGGCACAGGGCATTGTTTTGTGAGAACGGCACAGTACATGGGTCTCAGTATCACTATGATACAGACTATACCTTAAATGTATATGTGTTTTACGAGGAATACGGCTATATCATTTCTTATACCTGCATGCAGGGACTTGGCAAAGAACAGCTCATATCAATGGCCGAAAAAACTACGGTAACAGATGTTGCTAAAAAGGACGCAAGCGGCTATACATTGCTAAGTAATCTGCAGAATTCAAATACCAAACCATTCGAGCCTATTTCTGACAGTACAGAGGTAACATCTCTTGTAAAAGAAAAAAATGAAGTTCTCAAGTGTTTTGGCCTTTCCCTCCAGGTACTCGATGTGAAGGTTTCTTCTAAAGTGGCGGACTATGATACGACAGACCCGAAACAGGAGCTATTTTTAGATCACTGCCAGAACATGTGGGATAAAAACGGGAAATTAAAACCCTATATCCGCGAAGAAATCAAGTGTGGCGATGGCATTTCGGAGCCGGAAATGTCTGTCATCAAAAAGGAAAAAATACAACCTAAAATGGTCTATGTTACCCTTAAAGCAACGGGAAGTGCACTCTTGCAACTGCCAGACATGGAGTTTTTTGAAAAGAAAGATAACAAATATTATGATATGCGGGAATATTTAAAGTACAAGTACAACCGCCCCGAAGAAATAATAATGCCATATGTTGATCGTTCGCCTTGCTATTTTAAGGAAACGGTTGGCGGAGAGCAGTACATTATTAAGAATCTGCAAGACGATGGGGAGCATATATTGCATTTTGCCTATATTGTAGATGAGGATATGTTAGATAGTATGTATCTCTGCTTTAATAGCGGCTATTCCAAAGATCAGCGGGCATATATTGATATATCACAGTAGTATCCGAGGAGAGAGGAACAAACAAAAGTGATATGTTAATATACCATCACTAATACAATAGGCAGTCCCGCTGTACCGCTAGAAAAAGTCCTTGTCAGGGGATTTAAGACTTTCCCTGGCAAGAACTTTTTCGTCTGTACTGGTATAGTATATCATTCAAAATTTCACTGCCTAGCTTCCCCGCTCCCATCCTGCAATTTCTCCGGAGCATACTGACATACCGTTTTCTCTGTATTCTCCTCCTCCCATTTCCAAAATTTTTTCTCCTCCACTTTTCTGTCTCCAATATAATACTTTTTACCATCCCGCCTCCCAATCAAGGTTTCGATAAACTTCCCTCCACGAAAACGTAACTGATAGAAACCCTGATAAGAGGCGCCTCCTGATCCCCTATAAACTCCATTTTCCTGTAATCCCAGAAAACACCGCTCAGTGTGATCCGTCCCATAAAACTTTTCTCCCTCCCGATTCAATATCAGATAAAAACCACCAAAAGAAGAAAAATGCAGCACCAATTCCGATTTCCCATCCTGTGTTACATCGGATATGGAAATATTTGCCAGACGATAATCCCTATAACTTTCGATGGGTTCCCCATACTTTTCCAGAAATTGATAAATGGATACCTGTTCCTCTATCTCCTGCCCACCAAGAAAAGAAGATTCTGAAAACCAAGTAAAATCTGTCTTTCCCAACAGTATAGGCATATAGTCCTGTAAGCTCTGATATTCTGCGGCAAGCAAAGTATACTGATATTCATCCCAGTCCACATCCGGATATGGAATCGATGATGGATAGCCAGTATACCTATTCTGATCCATATCAACATAAACCTCATAGACCAAATAGGGTTTTGCCTGGACATTCGTCGGAATCACCAGCCCAATCCGGTCTATGGTCTGATAAATTTTAATATCCTGCCCTTGAAAGGAAACCGGATATTTCATTTTCTTTCCAGACAGAATTTCCTGATATTCCCCGAATATAAGATCCTCCTCCACCTCTTCCCGATACTCTTCCGGCAAAATACTCTTCCCAGACAGAATACATTCCTGTTCCAAATCAATATTCACCGTATCACATAGGCTTTGTGCATGCGCCATTCCCTGACGGGAACCACTTGCCATCAATAGCAGACTCACACGATCCCATCCGGTATATTTCATGCTTATGCAGACATCTTCCAAATCCCATTTTGGATCCTGCAAGTCAAAGGCATGTTCCAAACTCTGGGACACCTGGTCATAAATCAGCTGGTTAATCCGTTCCTGCTTTTCCACATCCTGCATAGTGGAATACTGTGGAATCATAACTTTATGACCGCTGACAGTCATTTCCTGCATCCCCAGCGGATATCCCATAGAAAAACCCTGGTAAGCCTTTTCCATGATATGTATCATTTGTTCCTCTGTGGTATCCTCCCGATTATGGTAAAAATAAAAGCAAGGAATCTGAACTGTCAATTTCTCACAACCTGCATAAACCGTACCATCCACGTTTTCCTCTTTGCTTATCTTTCCCTGTTTCAAAGTCAGTGCTGTAATCTTCTGATACTCCGTATCGCTCCAATCACCCCCTACAGTTTCAGTAACATAGTGATATTCCCTCGTCTCAGGATCATAATATGCCATATACAGTCCATCATCGAAATCATCTACAAAAGAATTTCCAAGCTGAGACGTGTCCACCTCCACGATGCCATTTCCAGAGGCATCCACCTCATAGCACCCCAAGGAAATCTCTTTCTCCTCCAGCCCCAGATATTCATGTCCCATAACTTCCAGTCTTCCATTCTGGTCCAGATCGCTGATCAGATAATATATCGTATTGTATCCTTCATTTATATCTGCATCCCTGGTAGACCGCCACTGTCCGGCATTTTTTGCCAGAACCTCCAACTGATGCTGTATATTTTCCGAATCTTTATGGCTGCTAATATCCAATGCTGCTTCGGTGGTAATCTGCCCGGTTTCTCCCACCGTATCCTCCGAACGTCTGCCACATCCCACACTGCCAGCCAATATAGCCACAAGCACAA
>CAMWKN010000037.1 GCA_947174825.1 uncultured Clostridium sp. | reverse complement strand
ATCAGAGCCGTATTATCAAGCAGCGATTGGCGGTGCTCTTTTGCGAAAGGATTTGCCACAGATCCAACATACCAGAGGAGAAATTTGGGCAACAGATATGGTCAGATCCGTCAAGGGTGGGTATGATCTTTCAAAGGAAGCAGATTTGTTAGCTAATGAAGAAGTAGTGCCAGTGGATTACAATGGCTGGTGGTACTGTTGTATTCCTTTTTCAGAAGAGCTAACAGATAATTTACCTCTGCCTTTTTTTATTCATGTGGATGATATCGAATATGGGCTGCGTTTTTCCAGGGAAATTATATATTGTAATGGAGTCGGAGTGTGGCATGATGCCTTTGATCATCGGAAATCATCCAGCATGGAATATTATGATATGCGCAATCTGCTGATTATGAATGCCTTACGACGCCCAAAGTATACCTGGAAACAGGCTAGAAAACGTGTATGGAGACATTTGATTTTCCAGAGATTAAAATATCGGTATCAAGATGCAGAATTAACCATAAAAGGGGTAGAAGATTATTGCAAGGGAATTTCTTTTCTGAAGACACAGGATCCGGTGGCATTACATCAGGATATTATGGGGAAAGGCTATGTCTGGACAGAGCAAACGGAACGATTGGATCAGATCAAACCGGATTGGCGTGAGAAGGAGGAAGTAGACCGGATTATGCAATATTCTAAGGAACATCCTTGGTGGCAGCTGGTAACGCTTAATGGCTGGCTGCTTCCAGCAGGGAGAAAAATACAGGCAATTCCGATGGGAGTATCTATGGGGGCGTTGTATCGGGTAAAAAAGGTACTGTACTATGATCCGGATACAGGAAAAGGCTTTTTGGCGAAAAGAAAGCACAGGGAATTATTCCGCCTGTTACGGGATATGCTTTATGTTAACCAGTTGCTACGCAAGAATTATGATAGGGCAGCAAAGGAATATCGGAAGCGGGAAAAAGAGATTACCAGTCGTCAGTTTTGGGAGAAGTATTTATCCTGAAAATCTGCTTAATTTGCTGTTGGAGATACTATTCAAAAGTCTGCTGTTGGATTTGAAAATAGCCAAAAAAGAATAATTCTCAGTAATGTTTTTTTCTTTTACATTCCAATCCATATGCTTTCCGTAAACCAATAATTGGTATAGCATCGATAATCAATATAATGCATAAAAACAGGAAAAATACTCTCATCGGATAATAAGATATATTATAATATTTTTCATTTACTACAAAGTATAAATCATTCATGTATCCATCTGTTCCTATGGCTTCTCCGTAATTATAAAAATCGTCCTCGCCATCCATACGAGATCCATAAATAGATATATAGGATTTGCCTACATTTAATGCGGATACACAGACCGTATAATATTCCCATCCATCTGGCGCAATCTCCCTAAAATCAAATTGAATGTATCCGTTGGTATTAATCTGACTGCAATCAAACTCAGAATGTACCATAACTTCATTTGTTGAATTATTAAGCAGCTCAAATTTATACATTACACTTTTATCAGCTTCATTTGTATCAAAGTGTAATTCCATACTATTAAAACATTGTCTGCTCCTAAAAGTTTGACCAATTACCTTATCATTGCTCAGTGTTAATGTCCCCATATGATACCCCTTGTTAGCGGCACGCATAATTGTCATATCACTGACATCTCTAAAAAGCGATTTAAAGCTAGAGAAATATATAAGCAATGATAATAAACTGAGTACAATACATAATTTTATGACTATCCCGGGTTGAATCTTTACCGTAATTCCATCCAAAGTCATCTGAATGTATTCCTTTGAACTAATATTAATTTTCTCTGCCATATAATTAAATCCAATGACCGATAATATAATCAGCATAGGTAAGAAAGTGACTAAGTATATTGGATTGGATTCGGAAAAACTGTGAAACAAAACATGCCCAAATACACATATAAACAGCAGATAAATTTTGTCAAATTTATTTTTGCAAACCATAATGATTGCACTGAAGCAATTCATCAAAATCACGCTTCTATAGATTTGTGCATAATATTCCATAAAAAGTCTCTGAGGACCAGTGCAATATCTCCATAAAGAATTGTAATCTCCAACATAGGTTGTGAAGGTAGTTACGTTGGACAAACCTTTGCTAAAAATGTCACACTGTTTATTAATCCATAACTGTAGCATTCCACTGATACCACTGTCTTTAACAGTTTCCATTATTTTCAATAAATCTGCCTTTGTTTTCGCTTCTGGAGTCAAAAAAGAACCAGTGAAATTTACTATGTCAACATTAAAGCCTCCATCTCCATATAATCCCATCAAGAACCAATGTGCCAAAGGAAACTTCTTATTTTTATCCAAATTCCAATCATAGAGGACATTAATTCCGTACTTTAATAAAAATAGTACACCAGCAAAAAATCCACTCAGCATTGCTAACTTGTATATTTTATTGGATTCTTTGCTAAACACTATATAAAAGGCCGCTGCAATCAACCCTATTCCAACTGATTCCAGAATAAAACAGCCAATCCCTGCTACTACCCCCGCTATCATAAACATACTTCTATTTTCTTTACATTCCTTTTCTTTACATCCTTTCAAAACGAAATATAAAACTAGTATCTCACACATTACACCAGACATGTGCTTATAATAATATGATACACATAAATAGAATGTTGGATTTAAAATTAAAATCAACAACGATAAAGCTTCAACCTTTTTTCCTAAGAGCATTCTAACTATTTTACCGCTAAAATAAACGGTAATAAACGTTATGATAAATCCTGCGACTGTTCCTCCTAATCGGTAGTCATTTATTCCCAAAACCTTTTCTAATTTGTACAACAATCCTAAAAAAACGGTATAATTCCTTTGTTTTGGATATATGGAAAAATATGAGGAAAATCCCCAGTAACCTTTATTTGCATAGGACGTTGCAGACATATGCAGGTGTTCCAAATCGTATATATTATTGGCTTGTATAAAATATCCAGTAACTGTAAGCCCAATGCATAATAGTATATATTCCATAGCAATAAGATTGTTAATATTTTTCTGATTGGTGTTTATGAGTTTTTTATATGCAATTATTAAAATTATTTCAAAAATAAATATCCCAATAAAAATAAATAAAGTGTTTAGTTTATTCCCCCTTACGCTGGTATAGGAAGTCGTTGCATCTATAAATGAAACAATCATTGCTATCCCGAGTATACATGCGGGAATATCTTTAAAAATACTATTCAATATGGATGTATCTTGAAGGTTCTTTTCCTTTATATTTTTACCCATATTTATTCCTCCTCCAAACTAAAAAGATAATCTTGTCTCATATCTGCCTCCCTTTAAAAAGCAATATATAAAAGTAACTTTTCGCTATGTTGTTATATTAATTAAAATGCATTTTGTGATATACTTTATCATGTTAATTAACCTATCTTGTTTTCGATCCTTTGTATCCATGCATTATATCCTGTTAACTTTTTGAACGATTCTACACAGATAGAAAATAAAAGCGATACAAGTAATAATACAATCGGGATGATCCAACATGATCGAAACGAATAAATAAAATCAGGACACCAGAAAACACGGAACATATTATGGATCAAATAAATATTCATTGAGTGTTTTCCTAAAAACATTAATATATTTCTGAGTACTTTTTGATATATAATGAAATCTATAGAAAATAAAATCATCACAACCGGAAGAAGGCTGTCCCATAACGCAATCAGTGGATATGCCAGAGAAGAACTGCGTCCACAGTACAGTAAATACATAAACAATATTTCTATTAAAAACTTAAAAAAATAGGTAAGTCGTTTAGAATGGAATAGAGTATAGGAGTTCCATTTTTCAAACAAATTATCTTCTGCAAAGGCAATGCCAAACATTAGCACCCCCATATAGCGGAATATATTTTCGTATTTAAAAGTAATAATAAATGGAAGGATCGTAATAAATAAAAGTATACTTCCCCCCCATTTTTTATAACATAAATATAGAACAGGAAAGGAGATAACAATAATAATCGCCATACTCATATACCACCAGGTTGCAAGATAGGTGGCTGTAGAAAATACATTGGCCAGTCCTAAAAAATCAATGAAGATCTGTATGCCACATTCAATGTTGTTGCCATATACTTCATGTATTCTGTTTTGACCTAACAGTAGACTAATTACTTGTACCAGAAGAAAAACCAGCATATAGCCATTCATCATACGGAATAGACGGCGTAAAGTGATTCGTTCATAATCTTTTCGGGTAGGATTATTTAGTTTATTATAAGTTACTGTCATTCCAAATACAGAGATAAATGCAAACATACCAACACATTGTTTCAATGCCAGAGTAAATGCATTCATTGTTGCTTCGTCAAATGGGAAAAAGTTAACAGAATATCCTTGATAACGCCATGTATTAGCAAAACAATGATGAAACATCATAATAATGATGGCAATTCCTTTTATACATTGTGAATCTTTAGTGGTAAAACTCTTCATACCTTGCCTCCTGATTGAATATTGATTGATTTAATGAATATATACCTATGTTATCGCATTCATAAATTCCTCATAAGCTTCCCGATTATAAGCTTCCCCATCAAATACATAATTTGCTGGAACTTTACCATCCAGAAAAGCTTTCATTCCTCCATAAATCTCTTCTTCCGTGGTACCAATCATATATTGTCCGTTTTCAAGTTTTATCCCATTGGCTGAAGAAAATTCAGAGCAGATAATTGGCATTTGCAACAGCCTGGCCTCATGGATTACCATTGGTTGCCCTTCATGAAGGGATGGCAGTATAAAACAATCACAGTTTTTCATAACCGAAAACGGGTTTTCTATTTTTCCAGTGATGATAATATGATCTTGTAAATCTAGTGTCTGAATTAAATTTTGTAATGTTATCCCAAGAGGCCCGTTGCCAATAATATATAAATATACGTTTTTATTTTTCTGACGCAGTCTTTGGAACGCATAAATCAGATTTTCATGATTTTTTTCTGGAGACAGACGGCCTACGGTAACAAAACGATAATTATGTTCTCCTTTATCATTGTGTTCCGGGATATATGGCAACAATTTTCCGGTAATATAAGACCAATGTTGCGACTCGTTTGCCATAATATAAGTTTGTCCTTCGTATACTCTTTTCTCTGGATAATCCTTTTTAGAAAAAACATCCTCTGGGTTTACAAAGTTTTTAGCATAACGGAATTTATCATATTCGGCATATTTACCTGCCAGATTGTCACGATTTACTACCATGATATCTTTGCTGCAAGATACAATTCGGTCATAATACTGGTAAATAGGGAAATAATCTTCCAACCACGGATATTTTAGTTCACACTCTGCTGCCATATCATTATGCATCCAAATAGACTTTACGGCGTTAGGACATTGTAGAAGGAGGTTAGAGTAATAATGATTATATCCTTCAAAATCAATGGCATAATCAAAATCTACATTACCATAAGAGCGATCAAAATCTTCTGCAAAGAGTGAAAATCCCGGTTTAAAGATATTGTGTCTCTGACGGTACATCCGGCATACTTCCTGATGGTAAGTGGCATTGTAAGTAGAGTTTCGATAGAAGACTCTGGCATTTGGATGAATTTGTTCCACCATTTTCTGTTCGTCAGTTGTTGCAGCATCTGACAGCATGACAGAAACATCGTATTGATCATAATCAATACAATTTAACAGATTTAGCAAAGAGGTAGATATTCCGTTGACAAGCATCTTTCCACGCTGAATTAAGATATGTTTTTTCTGCTTTGTCTGTTGAATGATCTGATATTCACTTTCTTTTCTTTTAAATACAATATCAATGATTTTCTGTGAGATATTATCTGTGTAAACTCCATTACTCCATTCCTGAAGTTCATGGTATTGGTTTGCATATTTTTCTGAAACTGTTTCGATATGATTGATCCAATCTGCCAGTGTAGATATGGAATCAGTATGTGGTCCCGGCAGTTTGTCCAATGAGAAATATAATCCTCGTTCCTGGCTGTATTTTTCAGCATCCTCAATCAGAAACAGGATCGGTTTCCCTGTGGTAAGAAAATCAAAATAGATACTGGAAAAATCACTGATTAATATATCAGTAATTCCCATGATCTCATTGGCATCAATCATGGCTGGTACAATGAAATCTTCTGTCAGTTCCTCTCGAGCCAATTCATATACACGTTGATGGACTTTAATCAGTATCTGGTACTGGTCTGTATCAATTTGCTGTTCCAGCTGGTTTTTTATTGTGTAGTAACTGCTTACATCACTATTAGCATCTTTATAGGAAACTCCTCGCCATGTTGGTGCGAATAGAATGATTTTTTTGGAGGGATTTACACGGACTCCATATTTCTCCAGTTTTTGATATACTCCTTCTGGAGTAAATTGATAAGAGAGATCCAGACGAGGATACCCTTCCTTAATAATCTTACCTTTATAGATCTCGCGCATTTTAAAAGCATTTTCATAAATATCTACAAAGAAAGAATTTGCAGCAAGCAGATAATCTGCATGCAAAAAATTGCGTACAGTATTGGAGACTTCAATGTTACCATTTGGAAGATCATAGCCCAGATGCTTAATAGGAATTCCATGCCAGGTATTCAGATAAATCTGTCCCTCCTTTTTAGAAAAATAGGACGGAAAGGTTACATTATTAATCAAATATTTTGCGCTACAAAGATACTTTAGGTATTCTTTGCTTTCTCGTTGCACAAAGATTACATTACGGTATTTGGAATATTCATCTAATAATACAGAATGGTTTTTCATATCATCTAAAACCCAGACATGTTTGAAATGTTTAAAAGCTGGATCCTGTAATAATTGTAGAAAAATAGCATATGGATTGCATAGCATGCCACGTCCGAAAAAGGATTCATAAAGAACAGTATTATTTTGAAGCTTCTTATTGTGAAAATATTTTGCATATCGGGCACATTTTCTGAAACTACCGGAATTGACCCACTTATGAAAAGGACGGTATAGACAGCCACCTATGGATTTTATTTCCAATAATAACTTATTCATTGTATTATATTCTCCCTTTTACTTCTTCAATTCCTGTTTGATTTGTGTTGTGGAAATCTCTGGAGTCCGCGGTAAATACACTACATCACAGTATTCTTTCAGAAAATCGAACTTCCCTTCCCAGTCATCCCCCATCACAAAAGTATCAATATGATACTCCTGTACATCGGAAATCTTTTGTTCCCAATTTTCTTCTGGTATTACCAGATCCACATAACGCACCGCTTCTAATAGTTTCTTGCGCTCCTCATAGGAAAAATAACATTTTTTCTGTTTTTCTCTCCAGTTAAATTCATCACTGGAAAGCACAACAACCAAATAATCTCCCAGAGCCTTTGCACGTTGCAATAAATTGATATGTCCATAATGCAGTAAATCAAAAGTTCCATAAGTAATTACTCGTTTCATCATTACCTCCACTCATTCCAATAAAGACAAGTTTATTCGTTCTAGCAACCTCTGAGTTGCCATACCATCATCCAGTCTGCCGGCATCTTCATGATGTTTCTCAAGTTTTTCCAGATAATTCTTTTCCTTAAAATGTAAAATACAATTCATTAAATCCTCATTTGTCTTGGTGATCGGATAAGGCCACCTTTCGATTGGATAGGCAAAATTTCTCTCATGTTCCTGATAATCATTCAAGTCTGGTGCATAAACAAAACAAGGACGCTTTAACAAAGAAAAATCCCACATACAAGAAGAATAATCACTAATTAGCACATCTGCCACTAGAAGCAACTCCTGCATATCTGGATACTCACTGACATCTTTTGCGTCCACGGTATTTCCTGTCTCTTTTGTTACAAAACTATGGTTCCGGAACAGAACCACCCAATCTCCACCAAAACGTCTCTGCAGCGCACTCCGCAACTGCGTAAAATTCATTCCATAGGCAGAAGAACGTCCGCTATCACGAAAGGTAGGTGCATATAGAACAACCTTCTTTGTATCTGACACATCCAGTTCCTTTAAAATTCGTTGTCGCATTATCTGGTCAGACTTGAAAAAAAGATCATTTCTTGGCAAGCCACAAGGCAGAAAAATATCTGCTGGCAATCGAAATGACTCTGCAGTATCTTCTGCAAAAAAACGGCTGCCAGCCACAAATATATCAGGTTTCCGATTCTTTAGACGAAATAATTTCCTGCCCAAAATACTCATAGCAGGAAGGTAATCATACCCAATATGCTTATAATTCATGGCTCCATGCCATGTATTAATCCACAGTTGATTTTTGCGGTGCCTTGCCCAGTGTGGAAAGGAATCATTGGTAATATATATAATTGCTGTAAAAAATTTCCTAACATGCTCCCAGGAATTTGCCCTGATTACAGAAATCCCCATGGCGTCTAATTCACGGCAGGATTCTGGATATTCGCTGACCCAGAAGATTTCTATGGAATTTCCATATCGTTTTTGTAGTGCAGTTGCCATATATTTAGGATTACAAGAAACTCCTTTTCTGGCATGATTATTAATCATGATATCTGTATCTTATACACAAATGACGATGCCTACGAATAGACTTGTGAAGATCTCGTTGG
>CAMWKN010000036.1 GCA_947174825.1 uncultured Clostridium sp. | reverse complement strand
TATTCGTCGGCAGCGTCATATGTGTATAAGCGACAGGCCATGGAGGGAGATTATCAGAAATTACTGGGCGAAGGTTCCGTGTTGAGCGTGAGAATGCAGTCCAAGACCAATGCCATCAAGGTGGATCCGATGGAGTACGTGGATAAAATACTGGTTAATTATCCGGATACCAGTAAGCCGCCCATTGGATTCTCTTATACCACTTCTTTCTATAGTGGGATGTTATTTAATTATTATTATTAATGGGAATAATGTAGTCGGTAGATCCTGTCCTGATGGGATCTGCCGATTTTTTACGTTAAAACTCTTTGCTAATGTGCTACTCCATCTGGAGCATCTTCCGCCTCGTCGCTACTGTTTGTTACTTTTACCACGATCTTATGCGGCAGACAGACCAGAGTTTCTCCGGTGTGGCTGATAGCTTTCTGTTTCACGCAGAGCTGATCCGGGCAATCAGCATCTGTCATATCAGCGACACCGTTTTGGATGGAGAGAGTATTGCTGCCGTTTCCAGCAGGAAGCTGGATGGTAGCATTTTTTGAGAGAGAAAGTGTCTGGTACAATTCTCCGTCAATGGTAATCTCTACAGCTCCACCAGAGTCATGATACCATAGGCGATAACCTGCCAGTAATGCAATGCCGATTAAAAGTAGGATGCCGATCAAAATAAAGTCTTGTTTTTTCATATTATTATTTTATCCTTTTTCATTCCTTTTTGGATTTTTGATTATTACAGCTTGTCTGTTTTCTGATTGTATCTGCCAAAAATCTTCCACATAATAGTTAATTTTGAATATATCACAGCTGGTATTTTATTGCAACGGTAGGAAGTTTAAGGGTTTTGTGGTTAATGAAAGATAAGATCTAATAATATTTTCATTAAAAATGATATGGAAGTTTTGCATGAATTCGAAAAGTTGTTTGAGTCATTGACTCAATATGATAAAATGAGCATAGTAGTGCTTGTCTTTGCACGAACGGATATGATGGATGAGAAGGAGTATATGGAAACACTAGTCAAGATGATAGAATAATGGTGGAGGATGAGCCGATGAGTGATAAGACAAAAAAGAATATGACGAATCCACTGGGGACAGAGCCAGTCAACCAGCTTTTGTTCCAGTTTGCCATACCCAGCATTATTGCTATGTTGGTTGGGTCACTGTACAACATTGTTGATCAATTTTTTATTGGCAACAACGTGGGAGAATTGGGGAATGCGGCAACGAACATTTCCTTTCCGCTGTCAATTTCCTGCGTGGCAATTGCGCTTTTGTTTGGTGTCGGAGGAGCTTCTGCTTTTAATATATCAATGGGAAGGGGAGAGAAGAAACAGGCAGTATATTATCTTGGCAATGCCTTGCTTATGTTGTTTAGCTGCGGTGTGGTTTTATGTATTGTTACACAGTTTTTTCTGGATCACATGTTACATTTTTTTGGTTCTCCGGATAATGTGCTGCATTATGCCAGGTCTTATACCGGTATTGTGGCTTGGGGCTTTCCTTTCTTGATTGTCACCACTGGAGGAGGTCATTTGATCCGAGCGGATGGCCGTCCCACAATTAGTATGCTTTGCAACCTGTTCGGCGCAGTGCTTAATGTGTTTCTGGATGCTTTATTTGTGTCTGTTTTGAAGATGGGGATGGAGGGGGCTGCCATTGCCACCATTGTGGGGCAGTTTCTGTCTGGTGGAATGACACTTTGGTTTTTAAGTCATTGCCGTACAGTAAAAATATGCCCCAGACATTTGAAACTTCAGGGGGCGGTTCTGATCCGTATTGTTACTCTGGGGATGGCACCTTGTAGTAATCAGCTGGCTATGATGCTGGTGCAGATTGTCATGAATAAATCGCTGAAATATTATGGTTTGCGCTCGGTTTATGGGGAAGCAGTGCCGATTGCCTGTGCTGGGATCATTACTAAGGTAAATCAGGTATTTATGTCTTTTATTATCGGAATTTCACAGGGATTGCAGCCGATTATCAGTTTCAATTATGGTGCAAAACAGTACCGCAGAGTACGGGAAGCCTATCAATTTGCGATAGGATGTGGATTTGTATTGGCATTGACTGCCTTTTCTTTGTTTCAGTTTGCACCCAGACAAATTATTTCCATTTTTGGAAATGGTTCCGAGGAATACTTTCGCTTTGCAATCAATTATTTCCATGTTTTTCTGTTTTGTACCTTTCTAAATTGTTTGCAACCTATTAGTTCTAATTTTTTTACAGCAATTGGCAAACCAAAACGGGGAACTTTTTTGTCACTGACCAGACAGATAATTTTTCTCTTGCCTTTGCTTATTTTGATTCCCATTTATGCCGGAATTGATGGAATCATGTATGCGGGTCCCATCGCAGATGCTCTCGCTGCAGTTGTTACGGTTGTTATGGTGTGGCGGGAATTTCGCAGAGATGAATATGCTAATGTGATACGCCATTAAGAGTAAGTTATATCAGCCAGTCTGTGAGAAGGACGCTTGCCACGATGCCTACAAAAGTGCAGAATAATGCGCCAGCCATAGTCCAGCGCATACCACTGATGGGACGATGGTTTTTGTCTCCGGTTGCCATGAAATAAACGGATATAGTATAAAGTATGGTTTCAGAGCAGCACATAAATAGCGAAGCCATATAACCTTCTCTGGAATCGGTGCCGAATTCTTTGAAAATATCGATTAATAAGCCGGTAGAGGCAGAGGAGGATACCATTTTAATCAGCGTCAACGGCAATAGAGAGGCAGGGAAATTTATCATAGATGCGGCGGGTTGAAACAGGACAGCCAGTTTCTCTAACAGACCGGATTCCCGCAGCATGCCAATGGCAATCATCAGACCAATCAATGTGGGCAGTACGCCTAGTACCACCTTGAAGCCTTCTTCGGCACCCTTGACAAAGGCGTCAAAAATTGCAACCTTGCTTAACAGACCATAGCCGATCACATAGAAGATTAATAGTGGGATGATGAGATTGGAAAGATATGGAATCAATATTCTGACACTCCTGTTTTATGATAAAGATTTTGGTGATAAACCGTTTTTAGCTTTAAGGGAATATAAAAATCCTCATGTACGGAAAGTTGCTAATTTTTCTTTCATTCGTTATAATAATAGTAAGTTATATGCAGGGGTTGCTGCAGTTATTACTGGGATAATTGAAGGTTGATGTTTTAACTGGATAGGGTAATAAAATACCATATTTATATGAATTGGGGTGTAATATGTATAAAGTTTTAATAGCAGATGATGAATTGATCATTCGTCAAGGATTGCGTTATATTTTAGACTGGAATGAATTAGGATATGAAATTATTGGGGAAGAGGCCAATGGTTCTGATGCCTTACATAGCATTATGACACAGAAGCCGGATCTGGTATTGTTGGATATCCGAATGCCGCAGATGTTGGGAATTGATGTGGTGAAACATGCCCGTGATCAGGGGTATCAGGGGAAGTTTATTATTTTAAGCGGATTTACAGATTTTGAATATGCACAGGCTGCCATTCGCTATGGGGTTGATTACTATTTAACCAAGCCAATTGACGAGGATGAATTGCTTCGTACGGTACAAGAGATTAGCAGTAGCTTATCTCAGGAAAAAGAACAGGAAGAAGTTCTGGGACAATATCGCGATAAAGCGAAAGGAATGATACTGTATGATATTATTATGAATCAGGCAGATTATGCGGGGATGGATTATAGCGATTTGTTTCCGCAGGCAGATCAATACCAGGTGGTGGTTTGTGAACATTATAGCCAGGATGATAGTCAGCCGGTATATCATTTTGCGGATTTACTCAAAACTACCAGTGAAGACCAGGATGCTTATGATAGTATGCAGTTAGAGGATAATGAAATTATTCTATTGAGGGGAAGCCAGATATTGCATAGATTCCAGCAATTTTTGGAGCATTATGACAGGGAGCAGAAGCCGCAGACGAATTCGCCATTAGATTCACTGTTTATTACATATGGCAGGGTGGTAGACAGCATTGAAAATGTACATCTTTCCTATCAGGAGGCATTGCTTCTGCAAAAAAGGCGTTTTTTCTGTGAGTATCATCAGCATACGATAGGATATGACCAATTGCCGGAGGAGCATGGGGCGGAAAGCGATGTCTTGGGAGAGGATAATCTGAATCAGTATTGTGAGTTATTGTCTGGTTATATTCAGGCGGCGAAACGAAATCAGGTGGCAGAGACATTAAAGGATCTGGAAAATCAGCTGTACCAGTCGGAAGCGGATATTATGAAGATTAAGTTGTTTTTGACAGATCTTTATTTATCCATTAAGGAACGGCTGTCCCATCTATATCACAATGCCAATATTCCTTTTCCGGGTAATAGTGAAATTATTGACTATATTGGTAATCGCTATTATTTGTATGAGATTATTCTCTATTTTTCAGAGCAGTTTGAGATGATTATGCGAACGATTGGAAATCCATCCAGCGACAGCGTTATGGATGATATTATCCATTATATTGAGCATAATTATATGAATAATATTAAGCTGGAAAATATTGCACCACTTTTTGGGTACAACAGTTCGTATCTTGGCAAAATTTTTACCAAGAAGGTGGGCGAAGGTTTCAATGTGTTTATTGATAAGGTCAGGATTAAGCATTCCAAGGAATTGCTGGTGGAGACAGATCTGAAGGTGTATGAAATTTCCGAAAAGGTTGGCTATCGCAATGTGGACTATTTCCATACCAAATTTAAGAAGTATGTTGACCAGAGCCCGGCAGAATATCGAAAGCAGCATAAAGTCAAATAAACAGGATGAACGTATCAATTTATAAAATCGGCTGTGACTATATATTGGCGTGTTTGTCTTAGTGAAAGAAAAAAGATGTTTGCAATATTTGGAAGAATACGGTATAATAAATGCCGTTGATTTTTATTATGTTTTGCGGATATGGCGGAACTGGCAGACGCGCTAGATTTAGGTTCTAGTGGGCAACCCCCGTGCAGGTTCAAGTCCTGTTATCCGCACTATAGCTGAAAAGCCCCGTTTTACGGGGCTTTTCGTGTTTTTGGAGATGGGAATGTGAAACGGATTTTTTTATAGAAATAGATATGGACAGGAAAGCAAAAAAATTTTATAATAGATGGTAGGTACTTTTTGTTACGATGAAAAAAATTGAATCAACTTATAATTTAGGGAGGAAAAGAGATGATGTTTTTTAAAAACTTAAGTATCCGGTTTAAAATTTTGATCCCAGTTGCGTTACTGGGATGTCTGCTGGTTTTTCTGGCGCTTACAAGCATTAACAGTGCGGATCAGATTATGGAAGCAAGCAAGTCGATTTCTGGTAATTACGCGATGCAGATTGAGAATTTAGGTGATGTTTCTACATATTATCAGACATTGCGACGTGTGGCATTTGCACATATTGTTGCGAAAGACGATAAAGACTTGCAGCAAACTCTGAAAGAGGAAGCAGATACTCTAAAGGCAGATATTGATAGCAAGTGTAATGAGATTGAAAGTTCTCTGGAGTTAGAAGAGGCAAAAGAAGGTTTTCAGCAGTTTAAGACGGATTATGCCGCTTACTTAGTTATCTATGATACTATTTTAGATAACAGTACGAATGGTATGGTTGCAGAGGCGACTGCATTGGCCAACAAGGATTTAAAAGAGGCAGGTACTGCGTTGACAGCAGAGATGAGTTCTATGCGTGAGATGAATAAGAAGGAAATGGAGAAAGCGATAGCTCACCAGAACAAGGTATATGCCAGAGTAGTTCGTGTGATTATTATTCTGTTGGCGCTCAGTATTGTGATATTTGCTTTTGTCGTATGGGTTTCTTGGAAATGGGCAATCAAGCGTCTGATTAATATCAATAAACAGCTTAGAGATGTTATTTCATCGATTGAGTCAGGAGAGGGAGATCTGACGAAGCGTGTGCAGTGTTTCTGTACAGATGAAATTGGTACGCTGGCTGCCAGCATCAATACCTTTATTGAGACATTGCAGGGAATTATGGGACAGATTAACAGTAGTTCTGGTGAATTAGGATCTATTGTAAATTTGGTATCTGGCAAGGTATCCACAGCAAACGACAATTCTTATAGTATTTCTTCTGTAATGGAAGAGTTATCCGCATCAATGGAAGAAATTTCCTCTTCTCTGATGTCGATCCGGGAAAATGTGGATATTGTGGATGGAAATATTATAGAATTATCCAATGAGTCTCAGAGCTTGTATGAATATGCTGCAGGAATGCAGACGAGAGCAGAGGATCTGGAACACAATGCTGTGGAGAATAAACAGAATACCAGTAATGCCATTAACGATATTTTAGGCAAGTTAAGGCAGGCGATTGAAAGCAGTAAGAGTGTAGAGCGCGTGAATGATTTGACGGATGAAATATTAAGTATTTCCAGTCAGACAAATCTTTTATCGTTGAATGCTTCTATTGAGGCTGCCAGAGCTGGTGAGGCTGGACGCGGATTTGCTGTAGTAGCGGATGAGATCAGTCAGCTGGCTAATTCCAGCAAGGATACTGCAAACAGTATTCAGACGATTAACAATATGGTCATTGAGGCAGTAAAAGATTTGATTGAAAGCGCAGATGCCATTGTGAAGTTTATCAATGAGAATATTCTTCCTGATTATGAAGGATTTGTTAACGCTGGTAAGCAATATGATGAAGATGCTGTTCATGTCAATGAAATTGTTACTCGTTTCAATAATATGTCTATTGACCTGAAACAGTCTATGAACAGTATTATGGAATCCATCAATGAAATCAATACTGCAGTCAATGAAAGTGCAGATGGGGCAACTAATGTTGCTGCAAATACCTCTGATTTGGTTAAGGATATCGGTGAGATTGCAGATGCCATGAATGATAACAAACAGGTAGCCGGCAATCTGACAGAGGAAGCAGATCGTTTTGTGAAGTTCTAATAGGTAGATACAAATTATGAAAAAGCAGAAAATATACATAGTTTTGGTTATGGTAATAGCGAGTGTATTTTTCTTTGCTGATAAGACAGCGTCGGCGGACGAACCGGAGACTACTACAGTCACCATTAGCGCCGCCGGGGACTGTACCTTTGGCAGTGATGTATCTTCTCCCTCCAGTGTCAACTTTTATGCTGTCTATAATAAGGTTCATAAGGATAAATCATATTTTTTCAGGAAAGTGAAACATATCTTTGCAAAGGATGATTTGTCCATTGTGAATTTTGAGGGAACTCTGACAAAACGTAGCACGCGTGAGGATAAAAGATTTGCATTTAAAGGATCTCCGTCTTATATAGATATTTTGAAAAAAGGTTCTATTGAGGCGGTTTCCTTTGCTAATAATCATTGTCGTGATTTTGGTTCAGGCAGTTATACCGATACCATTTCCGCTTTTAAAAAAGCAGGAATTAAATATGCCTCTTATGCAAAAGTGAGTACATATAAGACCAAGGGAAAAGTGATCGGTATGGTGGCCGTAAACGGTTTGGAGTCTGAGCGTTCTGTTACCAGGCTTATTAGAAATGGGATCAAGAAGTTAAAAAAGAAAAAAGCAGACATCATTATTGTCAGCATCCATGCCGGCATGGAACACACCAGTGAACTGGATTCCACACAGAAAAATTTATCCAGATATGCTGTCCGCTGTGGCGCTGACTTGGTACTGGGGCATCATCCCCATGACTTACAGGGGATTGAAAAATATAAAGGTGTTTATATTGTATACAGTCTTGCTAATTTCTGCTTTGGTGGCAATACCGATCCGGTGGACAAAGATACTATGATTTTCCAACAATCCTTTGTCTTCCGCGGGAAGAAACTGTCAAAGAGTAAAAGCAAGGCAAAAGTGATTCCCTGTTCCGTTTCCTCCACTTCGTCCATCAACAATTATCAACCTACTGTGGCAAGCGGAAAAAATAAACAGCGTATTCTTAAAAAGATAGACCGTTACTGTCAGCCACTGGGTGTGACATTACGTGATAAAAACGGAAAGATAGGCATGGAACTTTCTAAAAAGTAAATACGTAAAAAGAAGCTAGCACACTATTTGCTTAGTGCGCTAGCTTCTTTTTGATTTGTCCGAGCATAAATGCTGTTAAATTCTTTTTAGATTCGAACCAGAAAATCTTCATGAATCAAGCTACGCCATTTTTTGATAGTTGCTTCACAGCTATCTACATCCAGATTTTCTATGGCTTCTTTTAATTGCTTTAACAGTGTTTTCTGTTCTTCGTCATCATAATAATAATGATCCAGAGATTTTGCGACCTCTTCCATACCATCCATATCCAGATCGTCCATTGCTTCCTGCAGTTGATTAAACAGGGCGAATAGAATACGATGTGTGATGGATTCCTTTTCCGATTCATCCGTGGATTCTTCCTGTGCAAAATATGGTTGCAAAGCATCCAGATAATGCCGGTATTCAGCCAATAAGGAACCGGTATCCGAGTTGATTAATTCCAGGTTTTCATCGTTTCCGGCAGCTTCCAGGGCGGCTGCATGTTCGGATAATTTCGTTGCACCGATTTGTCTGGCAGCGCTTTTGAGAGCGTGTACTTCTATCGTATAGTTTTTCCAATCTGCTTCCTGATAGGACTCTTCGATAAGGGCTGATTTTTTGTCAATAATTTTGTAGAAGTCTTCCAGTACATTCCAGAAGAGTTCTTCACTGCCCAGATAGTGCAGTGCAGCCTTTGTATCCAGATCTGCCACATCCAGTTTGTCAGATTTTTTCTTTAATTCCAGTGCTGCTTTCTGGATTTTATCTTTGGGCAGCCATTTTAATAAGATGCGTACAAGCA
>CAMWKN010000035.1 GCA_947174825.1 uncultured Clostridium sp. | reverse complement strand
TTTTCCCCTTCTTAATCATCCGAATCCTTACCTCCATTTCTGATTTTTTAATTTTCATGGCAGTTGCAGTACAAAATAAGTCCTTGCTCTTTCCAACTTGTATTATGGAAAGCAGGCTGTTTCCATAGGAAATGCGTTCCTTTTGGTTCATGCCTTTCATAACAGAACTGTCGCAAGCGTATTCACAATCTTTTTTGGATAGTATAGCGGCAATCCATACAATTGGATAAAACCAGTAAACAGCAAGCAAAAAATTTCTGACGTACCCCCACCAGATATCTCCATGTTTTTTGTGAATATTTTCGTGAAGTATGGCATGTTTTACTAAGGTTTCGTTCGCCATAATCATTTCAGGCAGATAGATATCCAGCGATAATCCCTGACTTCGAAATAGTAAGGGCGTTGGAATACCTTTTGTCTTATATACTTTTTGTCCCTGACAAAGGCACTCTTCCCGGTTTTCTATAAGCTGTCTGCGAAATGCATTTTCCAGAAACAGCTGCTTTAGCAAGACAGTAAGTGCCCCGATTGCCCAGAAGATCAATAAAAATTTCTTTAAATGTCTGGATTCTATCAAGGCATGGATACCAGCGGATTTTCTTGCTTTCGGAAGTGATTGTGGGCTGACGGTGGATGGTTTATTTTTTAGGTCTGTCTGTTCTGTTTGTTTCTTCGTTTCTTTTTTGGTGCTGTCTTCTGTTTTCATTACAGAGTCCACTGTTATTTCTGTATCGGCTTTGGGCACTTCTACAAAATTCATAATACTGACCGGACTTTTCATGCTCTTTTGGTTCCAGCCTGCAATATTATGGAAAGCAAAAGAAAATATTGGAATTATCAGACTGGCAGCAAAAAGCAGCCATAAGGAATACAGAAATACATTACCTGTTTTTCCTCTGAAAATTTTACGGATTATCACAATAACCAGAAAGATCAAACTGCTTGATAGAATTATTTTAATCATCCTGTTCACCCTCATTCAATATTTTGCGCAATTCATCAATGTCTTCTTTGGCGAGCTTTTCCTGTTTTGCCATCGTGGTGAGCATAAGTCCCAGGCTTCCCTTGTAGACACGTTCCAGAAAATCCTCCGTCTCCTGTACACAGGACTGCTCTTTCTCTAACACTGGATAATAATGCTTTGCCCTTCCGTTAGTTTGCCATGCTACAGCCCCTTTTGCTTCCATGCGTTTTAACATCATAATAATCACATGTCGATCCCAGTTTGTAATGCCGTCAAAATAATGTACCATATCAGCAATTGTTGCAGGATTTTTATCCCACAAATAATTCATAATACGCCATTCTGCATTTGACAGACTGATTTTCTCACCGTTCAAGATACTTACCGCCTTTCTAAAATGGTATACAACTGTTTACAAAATGATGGTAACACGTGTTTACCTTTTTGTCAATCTCAATTTGTCAAAAGGAAGCAAAAAATTCTTGCTTATTCCCCTGGGGTATATGTTATTTTTGGAGTAAAATAATAGCATATAGGGTAAAATTCCAGATTTTGCCTGAACGAGCAAGGGGGAATTTATTATGAAGATTAAGCAGGTTTCGGCTCAGCTAAATGTCAGCCAGAAG
This sequence comes from uncultured Clostridium sp., assembly GCA_947174825.1. The sequence goes on along the minus strand of CAMWKN010000035.1, from coordinate 7,257 downwards.
ACGATACGCTATTATGAGCAGTGCGGCCTGATTACTCCGGTGAAAGAACTGAAGATGGGGAGAGAGTTCAGAGATTACGATGAGGAGACAATGACCAGGCTGCGGTCTATTGTTGTGCTGCGTAAACTGCGTTTTACGATCGAAGAGATACAACGGATCTTTGATGAGCCGGATTCTATTGCGGAAATATGTGATGTCCATCGTCAGCAAATGTCAGAAGAGATTGCGCTGATGACGGACATTTGTGCACTTTTGGACGAAATTTCACAGGAAGAAATAGCGGATGGGGAGAGTCTTTCCAGAGAGATTGAAACACGTCGGAAAAAGATGGTATTAGATCGGTATTTGGAAGAGTCTGATCTAAGTAAATATGATGAGTCTTTCGTCGATTATGATTTATTGGAAGAAAATAGGATGGCAGAACAGAATTCTCGGGTGGCTTTGGCTGCGAGCCAATATTTTACTAATTCCAAAGCGGTGTTTCGTTTGTCTGACGATAAGAATCAGGGAAGATGGCATTATTTGATTCTTTTTTCTGTGATAGCGCTGTCTTTTCTTTTGGTATCTTTTTTTGATTTGTTTATAGGGGAGGGACAAGAGGAGGAACCTCTGCCGACGGATCCACCGATTGTTTTGTCAGCGGATGTTGTCAATCCGACAGAGCAGGATTATGTGGAGATGGAGCAGATCAGAGTGGATATCAGGGAGCGGCTGATTGATCATCCGGATCCGGAACTGTATTCGGAGATAGAGGGACGCTTAAACTTAGTTGGGACTCCTGATAAGTTCTATGTGTCTTGTATTCCTTTTTTGAGCTGGAGTTATGAAAAAGGGACACTTGCTTATGATGAGAATCTCGGTATATGGGCATTTGATGACAAGAAAAGAGATGGTCTTGAGAGTAATGATGTTTTTTTGTTGTCTATGGCTCGTGACGAAAAAGGGAAGCTCCATGTGACAGGCTCTTATACCTGGACTCTGGATCACATGGAAAAGAATCCGTCGGCAAGGTATATATTGATGCGCTCAGAGGTTGAGTATGATTCCATTTTTTTGCGGGAAGACGGGAAAGCCTATTTAAACGATTACGAATCGGAACGCCTACAACTTCAGGGGGATTTCTGCAAACGTTTCGACTGGGATAGGATGGCGGTTTGCTATGAAGAGATCGTGAACCCGGATAATCTGGCAGTATTCAAGTTTAAATAGAGGAGGCTGGATATGAAATATATATGGCTTTCTTTTCGCTGTATGAAGTATAAATTATGCATTCTGCTGTTTGTGCTTTTTGTCAGTTTTTACAGTCTGTTATTGTTTTATGGGGAAAGTGTCAGGAATCATCGTTTTGTCCAGTCCGCACTGTATTTTTCGACGAGAGAGGGGCAGGCAGTGCCCTTTACGGAAGAACAGTGGGAAGGGATATGCAGGGTATTTGGGCAGTACCGGGATGGAATCGAGGGGGATGCCTATATTACGCTGGAACTGGCGTTTGAGGAAAATGTGGCTGAGGAAATGGAAAAGTTTGTGATGGGCGAAACATCCGTTAAGCCATGGTTCTTTTGTTCTAAATATTCTTTTCAGGAGGAAGGGAATACCTTTACCCAGGAAGAATATGAGGCAAAGGAAAAAATTGTTTGTTCCCACCGGGAGGAAAAGCAGGTACAGATTGAAGGAAAATGGTATCAGGTAAGGCAGTGGGATGCCGGCAACAGCGAGATTCCGGTTACAACGGTGGCTGCCGAAAAAATGCCTGTCAGGCAAATTATGATGGACTGTGGCTGCATGAGCGGGAATGATTATCAGGGATTCCGGCGGAAGATGCAGGAAATCCTTTCGGAATATGACTGTAGCATCAATGTATCCGGTCGTCTCATTGCATTGGAGCGACAGAAGACATATCTGTTTGCCGCAGCTGTACTGATCAGTGTATTTAATATCGCCCTAATCTATCAGTTTGTCATGCAGGAACAGAAGAGGCGAATCATGGTCTACCGTATATGTGGCTGCCGTTCCGGGCAGTTATATCTGTTATCTCTGGTGGAAATTCTGCTGCTGTTTCTGGCAGGTTTTCTTCCGGCAGTGCTCTGCTACTATGCCGGATATGCCGGAATGTACCGGATGCATGTGCTCAGTTTGAAGCAGCCCCCGGGTGCCTTTTATATATTTTTGGCGGGCGGAATCTGCGGAGCGCTTTCCCTACTGGTTTTGTTTTTCAGTTTTTGGCAGATTTACCGAAGGTCGGTGAAGGCGCTTTATGTGGAGGGGGTGGACTGATATGCTGCGGATTGGGAAAATTCTGTTTGTCCTGGAAATGGCATTGGTAATGGCGGGGTTGTATTTCATATCCGATTTATGGTTGGACAACATGAAAGACTATGAACAGATTGTACATTTTCCATACAATGGCATTTACTATTCTTCCTTTTTGGATAATTTTTCTAATGGTTCTTTCCATGCAGTGAAAAAGGAAGTAGAGGCACTATCCGGTTTTAGGGGCTGGAGCTATACAAATATGGAAGCCGTCGGAGATAAAGATATGGTGATTCGCTATGATGCCCTCAGTAGCCGTCTGTTTTCTGCTGTTCCTATAGAAGGGGAATGGTTTGGAGAGAGAAAAGGGAACAGGGTTCCTTGTGTTATGGTGGATAATGCGCAGAGGGATGCGGAAGTGGGGGAAGAGATTGAAATCGGCAGTACGAAATACATCATTACAGGGCTTATTTCTGCAGAGGACGCATTTTTGGATATTAGCAGTTCTTACGGCAATGGAAACGACTGTGCCCTGAGTGATTTGAAGACAGGTCTGTTTCAGCCCGGCTATCGGACGATAATCTGCTCCGGGGGCAGTGAACCGGAATATAATGACCAGACAAGCGTCATTGCCTATTTTGGGAAAGACACACCACCGGATGAAATGAAACGGGCAGAACAGATCCTGCAGAAAGAAGGTGTCACAGCGACATTTGCAGAGATGCAACAGGTGACATATCGGGAGTGCTATTACAAGGTGATGGAGTATGTCCCGTTCTGCCTCCTGCTTTTCTTTGTTTCACTGATGGGGCTGGTAACCACCACAGTCATCAACAGCAGGGCGGTTATTCGGAAATATGGGATTGTTTCTTTATTCGGCGGACGCTGGGGACAGATACGGGCAGCTTATTTCAGAAAGCTGCTGACAGTGCTTTTGTGTATGGTGCTGGCAGCGGCAGTGTTTGCGGTGCAGGCGGGATTTTTCCGTTTCGGGATTCTGCTTATCAGCCTGTTGCTTGCCTTTTTATATGCCATGATAGGAACATTGGTCCTGCAGCTTGTCAAAGGCAGGCGGGGCATTATGGAGTGTATACGGATGTGAGAAATGAAAACGTGACTGGCATGTATATATTGGAGCGGATGGATATTGGTTTTGATTATCCGGACGCGGAATGGAGGGGTTGTTATGGAGAAAAAAACAAAACAGATAGTATGGATTGGCATAGCTGTCCTGCTGGCGGCTGCATTGGGGCTGACATTGTTTTTCTTTTTGCGGAGGCAGTCTGCGGACCCTCTGGCAAAGGTGCAGGTGAACCAGCCGGAGGATATTAAGATTAAGATTGATTATGTAAACAGCAGACGGATGGATCTCCGGATCTATTTTCCATTAGATCAGTATAAACTGGTGACGCTGGATAGCTATTATCTGCAGAAGAGTGCAGGAGAAGGACGCTGGAAGACCTTGTATTGTGGCGGCGATACCGATACGGACCATAGTTTAGAATGGGATGAGTCCATCGAAAGTGCTACAGATCGTGAGATGGGAAAATATGCAGGGATTGGCTTTGCAACACCTTTCGTTGATTTTCTGCAGGACGGCGGCTGTCTGGAAGTGGGGGAGTACCGCATTGTGCTCCCGGTAAAAATCCGGGGAAAGATGTATTATCTGGCCGCACCCTTTGAAATCTCGGATGGCTATGACTGTGCGGAAGAGCCCACAGAATACGAATATACCCCTATGGTATTTGCGGATTTGGACTGGGTGGATGATTATGAGAATTGCAGGGACTATGTGAATTATGATGAGTTTCTGTCCGGTTTTATGAATTATACGTTCAACAGGGATATGTACCAGCATATGACAAAGATCCGAATTGATTCCGGCGACAGTAGTCGGGAAATCTCTGTACGGGAAGAGATGCGGGAGTTTTATCAATATTTCACTGGGGCAACCTTGAGCAGGACAGGAAAAGAAAAGTATGGAAGTACTTTTTTTGCGGACATGGATACCTTAGAATACAAATGCCTGGATGTCCCGAATGCGGCAGAAACAGACGGATCGACACAGAAAGTAGAGTTTTTCTTTGATTATGACGGAACAGAACGGCGGATGAGCTGTGAGGTCAGGGGGCATATTCTGACGGTCAGGACGACAGATTTTGCTTTTGATGAATCGGCAAGCGACCGCTTTCCGGTAAAACCCTTACAGCCGACAGAGGAAAAGAAAGAGATCAAGTTGGAATATTATGTATTTAATGAACTGGCAAAAGCACTGGAGGAATACAGATGATCGGATTAGAACAAGTGACGAAGATTTATAACCGGGGGAAAGGAAATGCCTTTGAAGCACTGCATGGAGTCACGTTAAGCATCGAAGCGGGAGAGATGGTGGCAGTGATGGGAACTTCGGGTGCAGGCAAATCTACCCTGCTGCATATCATGGGCTGCATTGACTGTTTTGAAGAGGGAAGGTATCTGATTGATGGGACTGATGTGGGAGGATTGACAGAACGGCAGCTCGCCATTATCAGAAATGAGAGGATCGGCATTGTCATGCAGGATTTTGCTCTGGTAGAGGACTTCAGTGTTCGGGAAAATGTGGCGCTTCCCCTGGATTTTGAAGGTCGGGGAAAGCGGAAGGACAGAAGGAGCAGGAGGGATTTGGTTTTGGATGCGCTGCAGCAGGTGAAGATGCGAGAGTATGCAGATACGAAAGTGAAAAACTTATCGGGCGGGCAGAAACAGCGTGTGGCGATCGCAAGGGCTATTATCAATAATCCGTCTTTCATTCTGGCGGATGAACCAACGGGAGCACTGGATTCGGGGACATCGGATGAAATCATGCAGGTATTTGAACAGTTAAATGAAAGTGATCATTATCGTAACCCATGATGCCAGGGTGGCAGAACGGTGTGGCAGGGTGATACGGATTGAGGATGGGAGGATTGTATGACTATTATATAGTCTGCCTTGTGTGTTACACCGCATCAAAATTTTACCGATCGGATCCATTTCCCACTTAGATATCTGCCAATGAAAAATACACTCCGGACACACCAGTCCAATATCATTGCCAGCCAGACGCCCAAAACACCATACCCTAATCTCTTGGCAAAGAAGAAAGCAAACATAATACGGCAGATCCACATAGACAACATACTGACCACCATGGTATATTTTACATCATTTGCAGCCCGCAGCGTGTTTGGAAAAGTAAAGGATAGCGGCCAGATTGCGCAGGCACAGACTCCATGTAGGATTAAAATTTGTCTGGTCACTTTCACCGTTCTAGCCGATAAATGATAGATTTGGAAGAGTACAGGAAAAGCTGCAATAATCAGAACATTTACCACAATCATTGCAAGATAGGCACAAAACATTAGTTTTTTGGTGTAATATTTCACCTGTTTATAATCCCCGGCTCCTACGCACTGGCTGATTACTGTTATCATGCCCAGACCGATTGCCTGACCCGGCAGAATTCCAAAAGCGGCGACGGAATTAGAGACTGCATTGGCAGTAATGGCTGTTGTTCCTAAAGTAGAAATCATACTGAGCAAAACCAATTTACCTAACTGAAACATGCTGTTTTCCACGCCGTTTGGGATACCTATGTGCAAGATACGTTTTATCATATTCCACTGAAAATGGTAAGAAAAAGGTTTGCTGATATGTACGGTCAGAGAAGGATTTCTCAGCAATACAATGACAACGATGGCAGCTACTCCTCTGGATATGACAGTTGGAATCGCTACTCCCTCTACACCGCAGTGTAAGCCGAAAATCAAAATAGCGTTACCGACAATGTTTATCACATTCATCAATGCGGATATTTTCATAGAAATTGCGGAATTGCCCTGTACCCGAAACAGAGCAGCGCCACTGTTGTATATTGCCAGCAAAGGAATGGATAGGGTCACAATGAGCAGATAAACATTTGCGTGGTGCATAACCTCTGTTGTGATTTGTCCAAAAACTACTTTTAGGATAAACCATTTTCCCAGATAGACAATAAACATGATTGCCATAGAGAGGATTGCCACAAAAACCAGTAATTGTTCTCCTGCTTGCCGTGCTTTATCAAGATCTCTATGACCGATATATTGTCCTACCACTACGGCACCACCAGTGGCTAATGCTGAAAAAATACCAATCAACAAAATATTGATATTATCCACCAGGGAAACTCCGGAAACGGCTGCCTCTCCAACCTGGGATACCATAATAGAGTCTGCCAGTCCCACCGCCACAGCCAATAATTGCTCTATAATTAGGGGTACCAGCAGTCGGAGCAGATCCTGATTACTAAACATGCGTCTTTTATTCTTTTCATTTGCGTTCATATTTTTCCTTCTTTCTATTTTACAAACTCTATTTCATATCATAACATATTTGAGCGTTTTTTGTTGGAATAATATAGAAACCTATGCTAAAATGATAAAATAAAAATTGATTTATCAAGGAAAAGACTTGACTATGCAGGGAGGTATCTATATGCAGACAATTATTATTGTGTTGGACCCAGCGAAACTGGAAAATCCCGATCTGGATTTGCGCTATTGTATTCCGGATCGCATTGCAGAAGTTTCTAATGGTGCGATACAGGATAACGGCTATGATTATATTGATATAGAGGGCGGACGGCAGTATTCTCCTCTCATGGGAATTTGGTTAGAAACGGAATCGACAGAGAAAAATTTGCCGCTTATTATAAAACTGTTTCAAGAGGAGAAATTCAAAGGGAATGATTTGTCTATGTCAGCGGAAATTTATATTTCAGAAAATGAGGCAGAAGATCTGGAAAATTGTACTTTGGTTTTTCCAAAATAATATATTTCGGATTGTATAAGAAACGGGGGATGGAATGGCTTTTCTATATGATGAAGAAAATCAATGTTATTCTATGGAATGGGATGGCATTCTGTTTAGTTGTGAAACAGAGTGTCAACTTTTTGTAACTGTTGCAGAGAGACTGGCAAAAAAATATAAAACCAGATTACCATTCAT
>CAMWKN010000034.1 GCA_947174825.1 uncultured Clostridium sp. | reverse complement strand
CCTATATACAAATCTATGTAAAAAATATATCATCAAATTTTATGGCATAAAAATATACACCTAACAACAGCAATATGTTATCAGGTGTAATCTAAATAATCCTTTTCATACGTTTTATGTTGTGTTTTGCACAACAAATTACATCATACCAAGAATAAGTTAGAATAACAGTACCTTTGCAGAAAACAGACCATTTTTGCAGAAAATGGCAAAAACCTTTCAGACAATCACTGATACTCTGAAAGGTTTTTCTTGTGCTTAATCACTTATTCCTAAATACATATCTATGTAAAAATTATCCTCAAATATAATTTTTCTTGACGCAAAACCGCAGAGAACTAATGTAAAGTTATATGCATAAAAAACACGCATGACAATATAGGAGAAATCTGTCATGCGCAGTTAGTGTTCTTTTTTAATAGCAAATTACAGGCGTACTTGCTCTGCTCTAATAACTAAAACATATTTTTATAGCACCATCGATTTTTGACACAGTTCCTTGCGTTTCAATCCATATCTTCCAACTGCCTGATGGATCACATCCATTAAAATCATCCACCGTTATATTTCCGCCTTTTGTTAGATTAAAACTATATATTGTTCCATATGGAGCTTGTATATATAGCATAAATGGATCACATCCCATACTTGCACGGATATTCAAACTTATCGAAGTAATTTGCATACCATCGCTTATGGAACCTGTTGTGAAAGTTGCGACTCTTGACGCAGTGCCATTTATTGAACTTAATGTTGGCAATGATTTGATGTAGTAATTTGAACTTGATGTTACACTGATTTCTTCTTTCTCTATAACATCTTCTTTTGGCAACATTTCTGCTGCTGATACCGGCAAAGTATATATTATACATAAACTTATACACAAAACAAATGATAAAACTTTTTTCATAAACAAACTCCCTCTAAATAAACATTCGTTCATAGCAAAATATATCTTAAAGGGTGCTATGTTGTAAAAACTTCGCACCCTTTAAATACAATATAATTTATTCCATACGAAAACCAATGTTATCTTAATAAGTATAGGTTACTTTAATAGTGCCATTTCTTACCGTTGACCAAGGATCTCCCTCAATCCATATAACCCATGCACTGTCTGCTGTCAGCCCATTAAACTCTGTAAATGTTGCCGGACTTGCAAATCTTTTGCTTGCAACTCTGCCAGATGCTTCGTGTTCCACATACCAATACACAGTTCCTGAACCTGCACTTTTTGTACCTTTCAACTCCACTTTTGTGATTGTAGCACCATCGGGAACACTTCCTGAAGTAATCCTGCATTCATTCGACACCCCAGCCGTTGCAATATTCAATACAACAAGCCCTTTTGAATAATAATTTGTTGAATATGTGCTTGCTACATCATCAAGTGAAATTTCAATATAACCTTCTTTTACTTCCTGCTGCTCTGCCGCCATTACACTCATTCCACTCATAGAAATCATCATTACGGCTACTAACATAAATGACAAAAATCTTTTTAAATTACGCATATGCATCCTCCTATTCATATCCCTATCATTCAGCTCATTTATATGGAATAATCTATTGTATTTCCTGCATTAACATCCAGTCCTTTTGAGGACTCTGAGGATAAATCTGCCTTAATTTTGCCATATGAAATGTTACCTTTTGCTTTCTCTCCATAATCCTCTCTCAACCGAGCCAACTCATCATTGTAAATTGAAGTAAATACTCTCGCTCTTGCAAACTCTTCATCCGTACTTATAGCTTTCCAGTTTCTCGATTCCGGATTATAAGAGAGGGTTTTGTTACCTTTTGAATCCCAAAACATACACGCAGCATTCATTTTTCCGCCAGTTTTTCTCATGCTTGATTCGTAGATTGCCTTTCTATCTGGGGATACTGTTTCACCATGTTGCATACATAATTTTCGATAAGCAGCATCATCTCTCTTTCCAGTAGCAAACTCTTTTCTTGCAAGCTCCTTTATTGCTTCTTCAAATTCTTCCTCTGACATCACAGGTTTATCCCTTTTTGTCATGATATTATCCCAGTTCGGTTTTGTGAAGTTAATATCAACGGGCTTAAATCTTAGTGAAAAATTACCATAATCACACTGCGCTAACGGATCATTAGAACTTGATTTATTTCCCATCATTTGCTGAACCATTTTAGCGTATTGTGAATAATTGTCTCTAGTTATTTGCATAATATTGTCCCTCCTTGATAAAATAATTTGAAATCCATTTCCATCATATCATTGATTATTAAAAAACTTCCTATTTGTATAATAACAAAATATGGTTAGAGGTCAATTACCCTTGCAGAAAGTGGGCTGTTTTTGCAGAAAACGGCAAAAAATCCTTTCAGACATGCTTTGCTACTCTGAAAAGATTTTCTTATATTCAATCCGTTTTTTCCATCATAATATTTAATTCATCATTCTTACCTATCAACTCATCATATGTCCCAGTATCATCGACCACTCCCTCCTTCAGCACGACAATCTGATCCACTTTACTCAATATCTCTTTCTTATGCGTTATCACTATCACTGTTTTTTCTCTCAGTTTCGTATTCAACAATCCGTTAATCTGCTGTTCTGAATAAGCATCCGTATTTGAAGTGGCTTCATCAAATATAATGATTGGCTTATCATGTATTAATGCCCTTGCAAGAGCAATCTTCTGTTTCTGTCCACCAGAAAGCATCGCCCCATTCTGCCCTACCACATAATCTAAAGAAACCTCTTTTATAAAATCTTCAAGTCCACTGTCCTTGCAGGCTGCTTCTATCACAATATCGTCTACCTGTTTATACAAGCAAATATTATTTTTTATTGTGTCATTAAATAGGTATATCTGCTGGCTTACCACAGATACCATATTCCGATACTCTGATAATGATAATTCTAAGATATTCTCTGTTCCTAACAATATCTTTCCACTTGTTGGCTCATACATTCTGACAAGTAGATTGATAATCGTTGTCTTTCCTGAACCATTACGCCCGATTATAGCTGTCTTGCTTCCTTTTACAAATAAAACATCAACATTCTTTAGAATATATTTATCTTTTTCATATGCAAAAGAAACTTGTTCCATTTTTAAGTCATTCAGATGCAGCTCCACAGCCTTTCCGTTATCCGTTTCTTCCTCAAGATCCATAAAAGCGTAATATCTCTTAGTTGACGGAATAATTCCTGATAGAAGGTATCCGATATTAAGGATCGCAGAAATCGGTCCCGTAACATAAGCGCTATATGTAATGAAAGCAAACACACTACCTACTGAAAGTTGCAAATCAAACACCAAATTTGCGCCCAATATATATAACAATGTGGAAAGGAACTGTACCATAATACTATCTATAATCATATTCCACTGACTTAACATATTCATCTGCTTTTGCTTCTCTATAATATCATTCTGGTTAAGAGCAAACTCCTCATGCTTTTCATCAAAGATATGGAACAGTTTTACTTCCCGTACCCCTCCAACAGTATCCCCAAACCATCTTGCGTAACTCTGGTTTGCCGCAATGAAATCATCCATGATAGACTTCTGCCTTTTTGCAAAGCGTCTCATTATGATATATTTTATAGGAATAAATGCCAACACCAAAATCGTCATGCGGTAATCAATGATGAAAAGCCCTATGATGCCGCCCGCCATGCTGAATGCCTGCGTTACGACAAAGAATACGCTGTTGTCCGCAATGGATGCCATCTTACCCGTATCTGTGCTAATGCCATTCAGTATTTCTGCATAATTCGTGTTATTGAAATAGCTGACTTTCAGTTTCATCAAATGCGCAAAAGACTGTTCTGATAAGAAATACTGGATTCCTGCAGATATGTCTACCCTCTTTTTCTCTTTCAAAAGATCGATCACCCCATTGACACCGTAGATTCCCATTGTCAGAAGGACCAACTTTATCAGCAGTTCCTTATCGCCTCCGATAAATCCGTCATCCATGATCCTACGGCTGAGCAGCGGGACACACAGATTCAATCCGGTAGAAACCAACAAACAGCCGACTATGACAATAATGATTTTTCTATATTCTCTTAAAAGCCCAAGCAGCCTGCGGACTGCTTCCTTATTGCTCATGTTCTCCCTCCATGCAATTTACCAACACATCATAAACCGCCCTGATACAATCCCTTGTCAGAGCATCGTATTCCTGTATGTAAATCATATTTTTTTCTATATAGAGCAGTATCTCCTTTTCTCTAATACGAATTTCTGCATCATAGTCTGGATACAGCTTATCAATTTTTGCCTTTTTCGCTTGATAGACACTCCATAAAATCAGATCATTTTGTTTATAATAAACCTGCCCCTCAATAAAATTCCTTACAAGACCCTCTGTAATGGGAAACTGCACGGCAGGCATATATTCGATTCCGTATAGTACACACTCCGGTTCCATGCTTACGGCATAAGCACTGTAACCATCCTCGCCAAACATCTGTCTAAACATTGTCAAGATATAATACTGATCCACCGATTCCGCCACATCCAGAAGAATGAACGGAATGTGCAGACCGTTGCCTCTGTACTGATTCCTGACAATCTGCTGCGCCCTTGTCTGGGGACTCCACATAAAGCCATCTGTATATATGTTTTGTATATCATCGCAGCCAAGATATACCAGATTTCTGTTATCTATATCAATCTGCTCCAGTTCAGATTTATCATATGCAATGATAGTATCAATCTCCTGTCTGTCATCATCATATCTGCCCGGTGCCAACGTAAAACAATAATCTGCTTTACTCTGCTTCTTCTGCGTTGGCATATATGCCCTGTATATCCAGTCAGGATTGTATAATTCATCCGTCATAAGTGTGGCGCTTTTTTCACGCACATATCTCTTTATTTCATGTATATTGCAGTTTTCGCCTTCCGCCATCATTCTGCATACCATAGCCGTTACATATGGAGCTGCATAACTGTTACTATGTGTTGATTTATATCTCCTATTTCCCAATGTAACTGTATGCTCTGCGGGAACAACTGTATCTATACCCAAATGGAGATAATCCTTCGCATAAGACAATCCATTCTCTTTTTTCACAGCGCTTATGACATTCGCAAAGCTCGCCGGAAATGTAAAATATCCTATATTTGATATTGCGGCTACTATAACCAGACCTTTATAGGTGTATTTATTGATCAGCCTGTTTAGTGTTTCCCTCTCTTTATAATGGGTTGTCCCAAGACTTAAATTAACAAGTTTTATATTGTTTTGATAACACCATTCCAAAGCAGGCTCTAATTTTTCAACTCCACCGATTCCCCTGCGATTGAGAATACGGATTGCGGTAAAGACATTCCCCGGACAATACTTTTCTATTATCAGCGTACATATTGTGCCGTGCAAAAAATCTCTGTCCTCTGGCACGGCACAGTCCTTTGCTATGTGATTGTCATCATCAACTAACAGACAGTTTTTAATAGGTATCCCGCCCGTCAGCCTTTTATTTATTCCACTGTCGATTACAGCAATCTGAATACCAGAACCCATATGACACCCCTAACCATTCTGTACATTGCAGGTCCCATTCTTCTGAAGAATGTCAAAAATAATATCCGCCACATTATCCAAGCTGTTAAATCTACCTTCAAGTATATAATTAGACGGTATCTGCAACCCAAATTCTGCCTCTATCGTATACAGATATGCTACCACATCTCCCGGCAGTATATGCAGCTTGCTTCCAAAGAAGTTATCCGTCCAGTAGCTTTCCACAAGCTTGCTTTCCTCCGTTTGAAACAAACTCATAAAAATATTTTTGACCTTATCGCTTACTTGACCTTTATCCATACTAAAACCTCCTCCCGTTGCACATTATATTGTCTCAATATCGCTTTCACTCAACTGATCTACGACATACTGATACATACTTAATGCGCTTTCAGAGTTAAAGGAATTATAAACGGGAATATGGGATTCCTTATTCAACTCCGCTACTCTTTTATCAACCAACTTTGTACTGACTGTCACAAACAGCAGCTTCTTCTCATCTTTGCTTCTTGCTGTGTCAAAATGTTTGTTTGCCATGTTGAAACAATCCACCTGCATATCTAACTTATATTTTGATGATGTTTGTATCATTTTAAGAAAATCAGCATCAATCCCTTCATGCGGCAGGCACATTATCGCAGTATCTGGACGCACGGCATTAGCTATTTCAAATGCCATGATTCCGAAGTAATTGGTTATCGCATCATTGAATACCATTGTAGCACCCGGTACACCTATTATAAAAATATCCGGTTTCTCCTGCAATTCAATACTTTTACAAAGTCTGTTAAACAATATGATTTTGTCATTTTCACTAAGCTGATGGTCATACATAAACTGCGGTATGGCATGAAAACCAAACAGTTCGCAATATTCCTTTGTTCCAATCTGGCTGACCTTATACCCCTGCTTCATCAGATAACTGCGCAACCCCAACTGAATATCAAATTTATTGGTATTTTCAATCACACTGGCTACAAAGATTACAGGAACAGAGATTCTAAGAATATCCCTTTCATTTTGCATAATCTTACTCGCATCCACTACTCTACGAGTTATAACTGTGCATTTTACATGGTTTGTATCACAGAATTCTTCCACTTCCTTACAGTATTCCGGTTCTACCCCATACATAAAAACAATGTTTTTGCCGCACTCCGCCGCAATCTTTATTTGCGGCAACACAACCTGCCGGAAGTCACTGGCAGATTCACATACCAGCAAGTCTTCATAATCCAAACTGCCTATATCATCGCAAGAAACAGTAATACCAATATCTTCCCCTCCATAAGCATATGCCGCATCTTTTCCGTGCAATTCATAGCCCTTCGGTGAAACACAGGCTACTATATCATAACTTACAAGCATCTCCCTGTTTTTTATTAAAGCGGCACATTCCGCATTGTACGGAAAAATGATAGCTTTCCTTTTCATTAGACTGCCCTCCTTCCTACAATCAGAAAATCTTTTCTTTGTCAAAATCAAGCCCAAGATCCCGCATGGCACAGTAATCTCTCATCATATTATCTACATGCCCACGGATCATGGCGCAATTCTGTAATTTCTTTTCAGCAGACAACTTTTCCAAATCATCCGCCTGAACCGCGCACGATGAACAGAAGCGAAAAGCCCAACACCTTTTACATTCCTTCTCCGTCAATCTTCCGATATTCAACAGTTCCCTTGCCCTGTCAATATCAAATCCGGTATCTATGTGTCCCATACGAACCGCTTTGGATGCTTCGCTTACCCGTTCGCATGGATATAAATTTCCATCCACATCGACAAATAATCTCTGCATTCCCGGCACACAGGGTCCGGCGTGATGATCCATTTTGTTTTTCAGCGAAACGCTCATCTTCACATTTTCATGAATATCTTCCAAACTTTGGAAACCATGCAGAACCAACTTAGATATGTTGGCGTCATCCAACCTCCCTAACTTCTGTAAATACAGCTTGAATATTTCATAACTAAATCTTTCACTGTATGCTTCATCCCTTAACGCCCCGTCTTTACGGTAAAAATCCGATATAAGATTTGCTCTCACATAAAAATCCTTCACTGCTTCATAATCTGCGAAAAAAGAACTTGTACAGTCAAAACTCGTAGTCGGATCAATCACAGCGTTAATATGTACGCGATCCATGTAATCCGGATGGCTCGCCTGCAGCTTCTCCAATTTCTGCATGACGACATCAAATGTCCCCTCCCCATTTGCCGCAAATATCCTGTTTTTATTTTGTGCTTGCCTATCACCATCTAAACTTATGGTGAGGCTGAATCCGTTTTCATAAAGAAACTCCAATATTTCATCTGTAATGAGGGTAGCGTTCGTGGTCATATTAAATAACAGTTCCTTGCCTGCACTTTTCCCTTTTGCATAGTCTACACATTCTTTTATCAAATTATATTCCAGCAAAGGTTCGCCGCCGTAGAATCCAAGCGAAATCCTGTCACGGTCAACAGAATGTTCAAAAAGAAAGTCGATTGCCCTAAAAGCGGTTTCCTTATTCATTCTTTTGCTGCTATGTGTGCGATTCTCATAACCACCGGAATATGCACAGTATTTACACCGCAGGTTACATCCCTGCGTAACCTGCAAAGCAATCGTGCCGATACATCTTTCCAATGAATACTCCAAAGTGGAATCCATCGGATGTATCATTTCAAAATCAGCCCGTTCCTGCAAATATCCTTTTTCCTGTAATTTTTCTATTGCTGGTGAACTATCTCTAAATCCGCTTTGTTGATACTTTTGCAAATCCTCATAAAGAGTTTTACTGATCTTGAAAAAAGAATTTGCATTTGCATCAAACAGATATTCTTTTCCACCCGCTACAAACATATGAAAAACCGGCATGTTTGTTCCTCCTTGTTCATATTGGCAGCCATGCCGCCTTTTTTAATGAGTATGACAATATAGAAAATCATATTGCCATACTCATCTCTTTGTATGGCATTATGCCACACTTACGCCATGTAGATCACGTTAAAATCCATGTAGAACTGAGTGTACCTTGCCTGCTGCAACGAACTTGTATTATTAACCTGACCAATGGTACATTTACAGGTTCCTGTGCAGGTACAGCTACATGAGCAATATGCTTCTAACGTCTCCAGCATGACATCGCTACGCTTAACCAACTTCTTCATTTTTGCCGCCTCCTTTCTATCGTAGATTATTATATCAACATTGATATAACCGTAAATTTAATATACTTTTTGTAACATTAGTACAGTTATCAGGTATTTTCTAACACATTACTACTGTATGCACCAATCGCACTTTCATAAGCCATTGCCGCCGCAGACATTTGTGATCGACTGATGAAATGATAGTTTATAGTCGTATCGAAATTATTTTTTTGCAGTGCTTCCTCCATAAGTCGTTTGTGATATTGCAGCTCTGTCTGTTCTCTGC
>CAMWKN010000033.1 GCA_947174825.1 uncultured Clostridium sp. | reverse complement strand
ATCTCTCTCCTCCATTGCGGATAATGCTTCCTTTAATGCTTCTGTCAGACCAGCGATATCAATTTCCACCTCGGTATGTTCCTGCTGATATGCCGCCACCGTCTCGATGACCGCCATCAGTTTACCTAATACCTGCTCCAACTGACTATATGCCTCCTGTGTTTTCTGTTGATAGAACAGCTCTACTACTGCATCAATTTCTTCTATATTCTGTTCGATCTGCTGTTTTATATTTTCCATCTCATCCCTCCAATACCGCTACAACGGTTTTTCTTAAGAAAAATACAGGGCCTGCCATAAAGCAGACCCCATATCGATTTTTGATAATCCAACGATTATTAGCCAAGCAGAGACAGAACACCCTGTGTAGCCTGGTTTGCCTGAGCCAGCATAGACTGACCAGCCTGCTGTAAGATGGAGCTCTTAGAGTACTTAACCATCTCGTCAGCCATATCCAGATCACGAATACGGCTCTCAGCTGCCTGTAAGTTCTCAGCTGTGTTATCAGCATTAGCAATAGTGTGCTCTAATCTGTTCTGGATAGCACCCAATGCAGATCTCTGCATAGAAATCTTTGTCAGGGCTCCGTTGATGATAGAGATTACACCTGTTACATTAGCACCTGAACCAGCTTCTGGGTTAGATACGATCTTTGCAACTGCTTCATCACCAATACCTAATGCAGAAGAACTCATTGCAGAGATACCAAATGTGATAAGCTGACCAGCATTTGCGCCAACCTGCAGAACCTTACCAGTGAATCCACCAGATAACAATGTCATTGTGTTGAACTCTGTCTGAGAAGAAATACGATCAATCTCAGATGTCAGTGCACGAAGCTCTGCTGCGATAGCTGCACGGTCAGATGTTACATAAGTATCGTTAGAAGCCTGAACTGCTAACTCACGCATTCTCTGGATAACGGAATGCATCTCAGCTAAAGCACCCTCAGCTGTCTGGATTAAAGATGTACCATCCTCAGCGTTGGTAGAAGCCTGATTCAGACCACGGATCTGTCCACGCATCTTCTCAGAAATAGTAAGACCAGCTGCATCGTCTGCTGCACGGTTTACTCTGTATCCTGAAGATAACTTCTCTGTGCTCTTTGACAGATTGGTGTTTGTGATTGCTAACTGTCTGTTTGCGGTTAACGCTGTCATATTGTGTTGTACTATCATAATAATTCCTCCTTGAAATTACGTCGGCATCCTTGCCAACGGTGATTAAATGATTGTTGCATCCTCCTCCTGTCAACCCGTACGTATCGATTCAAAGGATATAACAGGTAAGTTCTTACCTGTAGGTAATGTTTTTACCTGTTATATATATCGGAGATTCTTTCGAATCCTTAACCCCTTTCTAAAATTTTTTCTATTTTATTTTAAAAACAATCAAAGAAGCCTTATTTTATCGGAATTATTGTTTTTGATCCATAAAATAGGTTTGCCATTCATGATGCTGATTTGGCATATTTTGATAATAAGATACTGCTGTCCGGCTGCTGGCACGTCCAGCCTGTATCTCTTTTCTTTCTTTCAAAAGATATGCCTGAAAAGCATCCCGATTCTGATGCTCCAGACCTTCAATCTGAACCCCCAGATCTGTAATTGCCCGGATATCCTCCTGCATTTGCCTGATTTGCTTTTCGTATTGGTGACGCTGATCCTGCAGGGTTTTTTCGATCTTTTCGAACAGAGACTGAAAACCTGCATTTAAGGAATTTAATACTACTATCTCCCCATCTTTTGCTTCCATCAGTTCATCAAAGCGATCTGTATCAACTGTCTCCTGCGCTAATACTTCTGCTTGCTGTTTCGTCAAGTCATATAATTTCTGCAATACTGCTTTCTTTTTACGCAATGAATCCTGCAATGCACTGACATATACATTCGTCTCTGTACTCATATCACAACGTCCTCATTCTTCCTATTATTTATTCTAGGTTACATTATTTAAGCGCATAACCTCTTTCCAGGTATCCCGCATTTCTTTGATATATTTTAGTGCTTCTTCTAAAATTGCCGAATCCTTTTTCATATTTGCCTCTACCAAGCGGCGATAAATATAGTCATAAACCACATCAAAGTCTTTCGCCACCGGATATTTCATATCCAGTGTGGAACGGAATTCTACAATAATATTCTGTACCTTAACAATATTATTGTGCGCCTTCTCAATATCCCCATCCTTGATAGCATCCAACGCCAGATTTGCAAACTTAACAGCCCCATCATACAACATGAGTGTCAATCTTGCTGGGGAAGCCGTCTGCACAGCATTCTTCTGATACTGCATCGCAGCCTTGTTATATGTTGCCATTCTTTTTCTCCATTTCTATACTGTTATACTCTGTGTGAGCCTCATAATTCCTCTGTTTACAATGCCTATCGCAGATCATAATTTAAACAGCGACAACAACATATATTTGCCCACCAACAGACAAATATATGTTGCCATCATAGTTATAATATCATGAAATTACATACCCAGGAATCCTGCCAGGGAGGACTGCTGAGACTGCAGACTTGCCAATGCTTTCTCCATCGCTGTAAACTGCTTGTAATAGCGATTCTCCATATCTGACAGTTTCGTCTCCCACTTTTTGATATCCTTATCATAAGTAGATAACTGCTTATTGATCTCCTTATCATTATAGAAAGTCAATGCACTGCTCAAAGAAGAGCTAGCCATCTTCTTCTGCAAGTTATTGTATAACTTCGTCGTAATACCAGATAAAACCTCAGTTACCACAGATGGATCTTCATTTAATAAATCCATCAATGTGTTGGTAGAATCTGCGTAATCGGTATCATCCTCATCGCCTTTGATATGCAACAGACCATATTCTTTATAATCTTTACCTGTGGTAATACCCAGGTTAGCCAGTGAATAGGTCTTGCCATTGGATGCTTTGATCGTAGTAGCTGTCATCGTTGTCCGCAAGGTAGAAATCAAACCATTCAATGTACTATCTCTACGAAGCAGGGAATCTTTGATCTTGGTTTCCCACTTTTCAACTTCTGTATCTGACATAGCATCCTTTTGCTCATCTGTTAAAGGATCATATCCTCTGGCAGAACTTGCATTATAATACTTATTTAAATCTGCCAAAATAGAGTTATACTGATTAACAAACTCTTTGATGGTATCATACACACCCTGTGTATCGTTAGTAACCGATATCATAACAGCTTCATCTGTCTTACCAGTCAGATTCAAGGTAATTCCATTTACTTCCATAGTAGTACTGCTACCAGTCAGAGTAGCACCATTGAATTCAATCTCAGAATCTTCTGCAGCAATTACTACCATTCCCTGACCTGCTGAAGCTTCTTTCACTTCAGAACCATCAATATTGCCCAATCCAAGTTTGCTTAATTCGGATCCATCTCCAGTTGCAATACCGCCACTCACAGAAGTAGCATAATTGGTAACTGTATCTAATACGGAAGTTCCTCTGGCGGTTTTGGCATCCTGCACATCTTTCTCAATTTTTTCCTTATACTCATCTGTTTTCAGATCTTTTTCAACCTGGGTTTTAATTAAATCCTTGACAGCCTTCAAATTTTTGCTTTCATCACTTTTTTTAGCTGCATCAATGTCGTCCTGTACCCAGGTATCATTGATTTCTGTTTCTGTATATTTCTTGGCATCCTTTAAAGCCTGGATACCTTCCTCTGTCAAAGTTTCAACATAAACATCATTGCCGTCTTCATCTTTTACAACATTGCCATCATCATCTTTTTTAAGTTCGCGTTTGATATATTTATCTGAATAAGAATCCGTCAGCTCCCCACGATATTTCTTAGTTGATATAGACTTTTCACGGGCATCCAACATATCTTCAATCGTCTTAACTGCTGTTGCGACTTTGTTATCTGACTTGCTGTCCTGCAGCTTTGCCAAAGCCTGCGTTACCGTATTCTGCTGAGATGCAGATAAGTTTGTAAAATCAACTGCATTTTTTACATCTGTCAGCGCAATATTCTGGTTAAGATTCAGCTGTTTTGTCATAATGCTGAAAGACTGATCCTTACCGCTCTCTTTGGAACTGATAAAGAATCTGCCCTGTTTCTCATCCAGAGTAACATTCAATCCTGCATCCTTCAATGATTGCATAAAATCGTTTACTGTAGTATTTTCATTTACAATCAATGAGACATTTTTATTGCCTGCTTTAATCTCAATCTGAGAACTGCCATCTGCCGTCATTCCCAGATCAGATAACTTCGTTGAACCGGTTATTTTCTTCTCTACAAGCTTTGAATTACCATCCTTATCCGTCTCTGTTACCTGATATGTACCCAGTTTCGCACTGGTTACACTCTGCGCTGCTGCCAGCTTGTTCACTTTCACAGAATAAGATCCTGTTGCCGCACTGGTGCCTGCTGTAGCAGTAACCTTGGACGAATTGGAAGAAGAAGCTTTCTTGGTCATATAATTCGCCTGGAAACGCATTTTACCTGCAAAATCTGTATAAAAAGAATATAGTTTTTTATTCAAGCTGGTCCAGATGTCTTTTTTCCATTCTAACTTGGTTTTGTTATTTTCTACCTTTGTCTTTTTTGCTTTATGTGCCTCCATCAAGGAAGCAACAATGGACTCAGTATCCAATCCCGAAGTCAAGCCTGTCATTCTGATTGCCATAATAACCCTCCATTCCGCCGCCTGTCAGCGGCATAACTATCCTATCTTTTTTCATCTACCATGATCCCGGCAAGTTCCCATATTCTCTGAAGCATTTCCAAAGATTCCTCTGGTGGAACCTCCCGTATCAATTCATCACTATCTTTATCATAAACCTTAATTGACACACGCCTTGTATCCTCATCATAAGAATACTCACATCGTGTTTTTGACAACTTGCTATTAGCGGAAGAAAATGCAGACTCAATTGAGTTTGCAGTGGGATCCTTCTTCTCAAATACTGGCTCCTTCTGCTCCATATCTCCCTGCGCAGAAGACCGATCCGTTCTGACGAATGAATTTTTCTCGACTGCCTCAGGTTTTGATATACTCTTCTTCACTTTGATATCAACATCCTTAGTGACAGTATCTGGTATTCCGCTTGCCCCACTAATGTTGTTAATTTCCATCGTCTCACCTCCATGTGATGTTGCTATTTATTGCACTTTATTTATGACGGAACTTCTGTCACCTCCTGTGACATAGATTCGTTATATGTTTTATCGGCATTTTTTTCAATTTATTTACTCTTTCCAGAAAATAATCCTTGTAATGCAGAAGGATCCACTTCTGCCACTGCCTGTTTATTCTCCTCCTGAATCTGAAGATACAGTTCTTTTCGATAGATTGGCACAGATTTTGGTGCGTTAACCCCGATCTTGATCTGATCTCCTTTTATTTCCAGAATGGTAACCTCCACATCATTACCAATCACGATTGATTCATTTACTTTTCGTGCTAATGCCAGCATAATTTCCTCCAATCCTGCACAGTTTGTGCATCTATATATTCAAGCACCTAATAGAAAGAACCAGAGTTTCTTACTCACCTGTAATCAGATAATGCTTAATTTCATAATCATCATTTTCTGCAACAATCTGGATTCCCTGTCTGGTTCCAGCATTAATAACCAATGGCGCTTTCATATTCACAGAAGTTTTCTTGACGTCCTGAGGCACAGTAGCTAACAAAAAGACCAGCAGATCTTCTTCTTTTATCTCTCCCAATCTAATCAACAGCTCATCCTCAACCACAGGATTATATTCGCTATCAACCTTAAGCGGATTAACAATCGGGAATGCCAGGGACTGCTCTGTCACACACTGCATCCAGGAAAAGAAAGGCTCTCCCTCCGATTCTACATCGTAGATGATTGTATAGTCCTTATATTGCTCAAAACCAAATAAACCATCCTCAAAATGAATGATTTTATCCTCTCCAATCTCGATCTCCCCAAAATATCTTGTTTCGACTTTCATGTATTCCTCCATTCTGATACTGCGATTTACGGTTTCATAAGGTAAAAATCCCACAGCAAGCTGTAAACATCCATCTTGTCTGTGCAGCAGGCTGCGGGATTTTGATTTACTATATAATGTCAGGCACCTGTCTGACACAAAAGCATTAAATATAATTCAGCAAAGAGTTACCCAAGATCTTGGCAGTAGCCGACAGAGAAGCCTGATAGAGGTTATCTGCCTGTGTCAGATTGAGAATAGCATCAGAAATCTCCATCTCCTCATTATTAGACAGCTGCTCCTCAGATATTACTTTGTTATCCAGCAATTTATTGTAAGTTAACTGAGTACGGTTGTATTTTGCACCCAGATCTGCCATTGCTACATCCAGCACCTGTGCTGTAGTATCCACCATAGTCAGACCCATACCAAAGGCACTGTTCATAACACTGATTCGTAATTCTTTTTCATTTTCCAGAGATTCTTTCAGTTTCTTCAAAGCAGCCAAGGTATCTGTATCATCAGCCGGTGTATTGGCAATTCGTTTCTCGGCATCTGCAATACGGTTTTCTGCATCTTTTACTCCCTTTATGGTTCTCTCAATATAATCCAACACACGGTAAATATCGGTACTAAAGGCATCTTTTGCCTGCGTGTTAACAGAAATACTCTGGCGGGTATTTACTTCATAGGCAATTTCCTGTCCATCCGGGTCTGCATAATTGATCTTCTTCATAGAAACCTGATTATAACTGGTACATGGGAAGTACATTTCCGGACGGATATCATTCTTGTTAAATTCTTTCTTGGAATAATCAATGGTAATTTCTGCATCGTTCGCCTGAATCTCTTCGTAAACCTTTGTACTGAACACTACCTCACCGGAATCATAGATATAGTACGCATCAGCGAAATCTGCCGGATCAAGTTTATCAAAGTCCTCCTGGGTAATCGCCTGAAAAGGAACCGTTCTCTGTTGCTCATCACCATCTGCATCTTTCCACTTTAGTTCGATGTTGAATGCATCTTCCTCATCAGTAATAGGATCTTTGGAACAATTATCATATGCCAGCTGGACACGGTAACATTCATTAATCTTTGTTTCCATTTCCGCATATTCTGCTTCCGTTTTACCATCTGCAAAGGCGATATTGGAAGTGACGTAACGAGTCAGAGCAATATCAGAAGGGGCAAACTTCTCCGTGATTTTATACTCCAAAGTATCGATATTCGTCGGAAACAACAGGGATGTATCGGTACGATATCCAGTAAACAGATAGCGTCCTGCATAGTCGGAGTTTGCCTCATTCTCAAAAATCGCATTGGCAGCCTGACGAACCTGTGCCAGCACGGAAAACCTCTGATCTGCTTCATATGGACCATTGGCACCCTCATTCAAAACACCTTTCATTTCTGTCAACAAAGAACTGACATTAGTCATGGCACCCTCTGTGGTATCCATCCAATCCAAAGCATCCTCCACATTTTTGGTTACATACTGTGTCAGCTGCGCTACCGTGGTACGGAACTTCAAAGACCGTGACGCAATAGTAGGATCATCTGACGGACGCTGAATTTTCTTTTGTGTAGTATACTGTTCCTCTGCCGTGAGTAATTTATTCTTAGCAGTAGAAATATGCTGTCTTGCACTATTGGAAATCATTGAATTGGTAACTCTCATACTATTCCTCCATTCTGATCATTTCAAGTAATCAACTCTCTATCCTTTCAGTTCTATAAGAACCGATATCATCTATCACTATACAGCCGTTCCGTTAATCAATTTATCCAATACTTCATTCATGATAGACAGAACACGATATTGGTAAGCCAGAAGATTCTGATAAATAACCAGATTCTGTCCTTCCTCATCTTCATCTACACCCGTCAGAGCAGTTCTTTGATTGTCAACGGAATTCATAATATTCTCTGCATTCTGAGATGACTTATTGATCCGGTCAGCGTCTACTCCCAAAGTAGCTGAGATTAACACGTTTAAGTAAGAATGAGGATCGCCCTGTTTGAACATGGCATTATCGGATCCCAGTGCAATCATCTTCTCCAGATTCTTTGCCTCTTCCCATCCGGCTGTCCCTTCAACATTCTCAGCGGAGCATGCCAACAGAGCACCGTTCGCCACCAAAGCTTCGGCTGCATCGAAAGTCAATGCTGTCATAGCGTAATAGCTGGCTGTAGTATCTTCTCCCGGAGTAGATTTGAAGGAAAAGATCTTCGTATCATCTTTCGGTATATATACCTTCTCTACAAAGTTACCATCTTTATCTAATAAGTTCTTATATTCTCCATTTGCATCGGTTTCTGCTGGATCTAAAGCTTCAAAGCTATAACCATCCTCTCCATAAGCTGTCTGCTTCGCTTCATCAAAAACCTTAAAACCATTGAGATAATAGAAACCATCATGAGTATTTCTGAGGAATTCTGTCATATCGTATTCACTTCCATCTGTAATGGATGTAGCTACGAATAAGTCTTTACCCAGATTTCCATTCAAGTCATAGCCCTTGTTCTGTACCTGGTTAAAATTAGCAGAAAAAGTACGAGCAAATTCATTTAACATTCGCATATAATATGGAATTCCCCGAAATGCAATGGAATCTCCCACTGTCGCCAGCATCTTTTCTGGATTCCCTTCTTCAATAATTCCCTGTAGACGATTGACACCAGTCGTACTTAATGAATCTTTGAGTGTAAATGTATATGTATAAGTGCCATCTGCTGCAATATCCACAGTAAAATCGGAGTACTCATAATCTAACTTACCAATGGTTAAAACACCATCTCCGATTGGAATATCCAACTGTGCTATCTCCCTAGCAGTAACACTGCTGCGGGCATCTGTGGTCAAAGTAATGGTATTTGCTGTAACTGCTGTCATGGTAGCTTTGAAGTTATCTGCATTATTACCATCACGGATCTCAAACAATCCCTGCAGTTTACCACCCAGAATTGGATTGTGACAATCAAATGCCTGACCATAACTCCACTCAACCGTATACAAGTTCTCAATATCATTCTGGCTGGTTTTGTTTTCCTGCGCAATCAGTTTCAAAGTACTGAAACGGTTGGTATCTACC
>CAMWKN010000032.1 GCA_947174825.1 uncultured Clostridium sp. | reverse complement strand
TCTGATATCTGCTCCTCAATCTCTTTACTCCCATCTGGTGTCTCGCTCTCAGTCAAATATCCCTCTGAGGGTAGTATATCCACTTTAACGTCCATTGGATAATTCTTGCCGAAGATATCGTTGATCACCGATATGAAAAGCCTTTTATGCTTGCTTTTCATCGTCTTAAACACATTATCATAATCTGGTGTTTTTTTCTGCATACTTTATCCTTTCAAAAATATTCTCCTTATTTATAAGGTAAAATATTTTGTATTTATTATATCGTCGATTCTCCATTTTGACAACAAAAAAGAAGTTCAACATGATGAAATTACACTTGTCATTTGCTCCCCAACAGGGATTATGTTACACTACTTTCAGAACAATAACAGAACCGAAATAACTCATTTTTTTCGTTTTATAACCATATAAATAAATGGGGGATCAGCAATGAAAACACAATTAATAAACCAACAAACTACTCTACTCACCGATACTCTGCAGATTGATGCATTGACAAACCATATACTACGCATCCGGAGCGTATCTGACAATTCCCAGGGATTACCAACATACCATAACACCACCTCTTATGCCATTGAACATTTACCAGAAAACACAGGCAGTTTCTGTCAACAGGATAGTGAATGCTATGTTACCAGCATTCTTCAGATTCAGATTTTTTCACAAAATCATCTTTCCATCTCATCCTCAGATGGCAGGATACTATGTGAGGATTATTCTGGTAATACTGCCACTAGAGAGAACCTGTCTTTAGAAGAACTGGATCTTATGGCACAAGAAGGTCATTCCATTCCAGACGCAGATGTTCCACGCTCATACCAAATATACAAAAAACTTTACGGGGATGAACATTTCTACGGCTTAGGAGACAAAACCGGATTCTTAGATAAAAAAGGCTATGATTACATTATGTGGAACTCTGATTTGCCAGATCCACAAGTAGAAAATCCCACCTTCCGAGCATTGTATAAATCCATTCCATTTCTCATTGTATTGCGTCAAAATTGTGTCTATGGCATTTTTGTGGACAATCCGCACAAAACCTACTTTGATCTAGGGTATGAAAGTTCGAAATACTATAGTTTCTCTGCCGCCAAAGGAGAATTAGACTACTATTTTATCTACGGAGCCACCATGAGTGATGTGGTGTCCAACTATACATCTCT
Organism: uncultured Clostridium sp.; assembly: GCA_947174825.1. The sequence continues at coordinate 7,867 of CAMWKN010000032.1, read as the reverse complement.
GACAGGCAGAGCACCCCTGCCACAACTCTGGACACTGGGATACCAGCAATCCCGTTGGAGTTATTCCTCTGCGAGAGAAGTCCTGGAACTGGCGAAAACCTTCCGCAAATTGCAAATTCCTTGCGATGCCATTCACTTGGATATTGACTATATGGATAATTTTAAGGTATTCACCGTAGATGATTCCCGTTTTCCTAATCTAACCGCATTAAGTGATACATTGGCAGAAATGGGAATTAAGTTAGTAACTATTATTGATCCAGGTGTCAAGGCAGAATCCGGTTATCCCCTCTACGACACCGGTCTGCAGAATAACTACTTTGCACAGACGCCAGAAGGTGAAGTGTACCATAATGTGGTATGGCCAGGTGATTCTGTCTTTCCTGATTTTACATCTAAAATAGTCAGGGACTGGTGGGCAGAACAAAGCAAATTCCAAGTACAACATCATATACGTGGCATTTGGAATGATATGAACGAGCCAGCCAGTTTCCATGGACCATTGCCAGATGATGTAGTTTTTCCAGGCGATTTAGACCCACTTATACACGAGGATATTCATAATGTATATGGACATCTTATGGCAAAAGCCACCTATGAAGGTTTGAAGAATAATGATGGCAGAAGACCATTTGTTATTACCAGAGCATGCTATAGTGGAACACAAAAATACGCTACTGTTTGGACTGGTGACAACCAAAGCCTGTGGTGCCACCTTAAAATGTCCATTCCACAATTACTGAATCTAGGATTATCTGGTCAGCCGCTAGCTGGTGCTGACATTGGCGGATTTGGAGCTAACACCACCCCTGAACTGCTTTGCCGCTGGATCGAGGCAAATTGTTTTTCTCCATTATTTCGCAATCACAGCGCTAAATACACCCGCAGGCAGGAGCCTTGGCAATTCGACCATCAGACATTGACCATTAACCGAAAATACATTCAATTACATTATCATTTCCTTCCTTATTTGTACGACCTTTGTTATCAGGAAACCAGGACCGGACTTCCCCTCCTGCGACCACTCGTTCTTCACTATAGTAAGGATCCTAACACCTTCCAGTGCAACGATGAATATCTGGTAGGTGATAAGCTGTTAGTCGCACCAATTACTGATCAGGGTGCAACAGTGAGATCCGTCTATCTTCCAGAAGGTCTCTGGATTAATTACTGGGATAACACTCGTATCCAAGGTGGCAGATACATCTTGCAGGACGCCCCGCTAGATTATTGCCCTATTTATGTTAAAGCAGGGAGTATCCTGCCTACTTATCCTGCCATGACTTCCATCAACCTGGCTGATTTGGATACTCTGCAATTACAGATCTATCCTGACAATAACGGTTATGTTGAAACGTATGAACATTATCAGGACAACGGAGAAGATTTTGCCTACCAACAGGGCGAATATAATCTCTACCGTTTTGATGCTTCCATTGAAAACAAAAAGATCTACGCAAAAGACTATTTGCTGCACAACGGATACCAACATACTTATCACCATATTGATACTATCTTGCACTAAAACATCGAATAATGGACAGTTAAACGGTATATGTTTCTGTTTCATCCCATCTGTGCTATGCGCCACCAACCTACAGTATAGACTAAATTTTATGACTTAACTGATAAGAAATGTCCGCAAATGTAATTACATCACCTACCTTTAAACGAGTTTTTACATGTGCGGATATTTTTCTGTCATTAATATAAGTACCATTGGCAGATCCCTGGTCTGTCAGATAAATCTGCCCCTGCTCCACCTCCAACAAGGCATGTTCCCTGCTGATCTGCTGTGGTAATAACTGCATTTTTTGATCCTGTCGCCTTCCCACCGCATAGCGACCCTCACATAATACAAATTGTTCCGGTAAAACAGAAGCCATTCCTACTTTTTTCTTCCATAATTTCCGTTGCTCACATCGCTTCAAACAAAAGCTTCCCGTATCTTCCAACAGCTGCTTCTTTGTATCGCTTCCATCTTTTCTTTTCGATATCTCTTTCTCAGTTCGGATATTTCCACATTCTTGCAAATCCTGTCCTGTATTTCTACTACATCGCTCCAAATGCTCCCGTAACTCCACAAAAGTGATTTCTTCTGCGCAATGCATATCGTATAATCCGTAAAACCATTCTATTTCCTGTTTATTTCGATGATCCAGATGCTCCATGACGATCTCAAACAATGACCGCATTCCAGAATGAGGATCCTGATTACTTCCAGGCATGTAACATAAATAAATCTGTTGCTTGTTACGATCCAAATAAATAAATTTGGGATCAAAACAATACTCCTGCATATTGAGAAAAAATGTCTCACTCTCTAATAAAACATCTAAAATCTGCCGCAAAAACCGACAGGCTCTTGACACCGAAACAGTTTGCTTCTCCAAAATCTCCTGTAAACTATGATATCCATAAACTTCATAAATCAGCTGGATCTGTTCATCAATATACTGTCGGTGTATGGGCAATAATCCCTCAATCTGGTTATGCTCCATCATTTTCAGTGCAACAGAACGCTCTCCCTCTTTCTCATCTATCAAATAAGACAGCTCTTGTCGTCCGTCCTCCCATTGTAATTCCATGCTACTTCTCCTTTTTCCTTACTACGGTATCCTTTTGCCGAAGAATCTGCTCTGGCTGCCAGCGGTCATAATGATACGACCATTGTATCGTCTGCTGCCGATTCAGAAAATATTCCATTACCGGAATTTGCAAATTCATCTGTGCCCTGCCAGATCCCTTAACCTGCATTACTGTTTGTGAGACACTACCACTATCTACCTTTGCCATCCATAAATTTTTTTGTAACTGTTTCCTCCACTCAATATCATCCGGTATATTCCTTTGATCTTTTGCCAGACAAATAACTTCCTGTTTCATATTTGCATAGAGCAGCGCTTTATCATGCTCATAATACAATAAATACAACAGTGTAAAAAATATACCCAGAATTATGGGAATAATAAATGCAGCCTCCACAGTATAACTAGCCGTTACCCGGCCTCTTTTTCCATATCTCCACTGCCATATTTTTGCAAATGAAAAATTCATTTGATATGTTGCTGCCATAAATTTTTTTAACTTTAGATTTGATTTTATATGTTGCTTTTGTATCATTTTTTTAATTCCCCCTATTGCATATATCATGATATTGGGATCAAAAGATATTTATCTTTTTGATGCTACAAAATTGCCAAAAGGCTGCCCCCGAAAATAAAAGGTGCTAACGGAATCCTGCTATCTTTTTTCCCAGAAAAAAACACTAACACAATTACTGCTGCACAAAAAGCCCCTGTCAGACAATAGAAAAACATCTGTAAGCCTTGTGCCACACCAAGTCCCATTACTGCCATCGCAAATAAAAAACCATCTCCTAAGCCGATTCCTCCTTTTGACAAGTGACATACTATTGTTGTAATTCCTATAATCGCTACCGGAGTAATCATTAAAACAAGATCCATGTTTCCTTGATAAATCTGCATACCGCACAACAAACCAGTCCAAATAATAACAAAGGGTAATGAAACCATATACGATCTCACATCTTCCCATGAACAGACCAATAATCCAAGCAACAAAACAATAGAAATACTATCCATATCTCTCCTCCTTGTCTAGTATAAAATTTGTGTTCATAATATCCATCTCGTAGATTCCAGCAGACAAATAATCTTGCAATCACTGCTCCCAAAACTTTAGCCGCACTTACTACATGGAGGAAGACCAGGTACGGCAGATCGTAACACCCGCCTGACTGTCCTTCGCAAACCGGAACAATCCTTGGTCCGATGATATCTGGCACCATATGGTGTAATATACACAAAAGAATAATCAGCCGCAGACTGTTCTCCCATACAAGATTCGCATGCCTTATATTTGCCGCCAGACTGATTCCTCAATGTATCCACATCATTACTCCCAACAGACTGTATTCCCAACCGAAGATAAGTACAAGCAATATCCGTATGGTATACCGTACCATTTTCTGCAATATAAATATATTCATCATCTCCAACCGCATCTTCTGGTACCATAGATTTCCCTGTATAATCATGAACCTGTACTCTCTGATACAAACGCAACTGTAACAGTCCGGTGGGTAGCCCGGGAATGGAATGTTCTATCTCTGAATCACAGTATCCCCTTCCATTTTCTATATTCCATTTCACTTGCCTGATCGCTCCATCTTTTGTCCAAACATAAGGTGTCTGCACCCCATAAAAAGCATAATTCTCTGCCAGCTTGCCCAGCTGATCCTGCAAATTATTTTGCATCACCAGACATTCAAATAAATACATAAATGCAAAGCCACTTAGGAAGAAAATCGGCACCACCAAGGACGCCTCTACTGTTATGGATGCTTTTAATTTATTTTTGTCTCTCTGATCCATATTACAAACCCCTATCTACTCTTTTCAGCACTATCTAACATTTAAACTCCCGCAGTGAAAACCATTTTCTATCTCCCATCCGAAACAAACACCCATGAAAACTAAATAGAACCTCCTCTATCTATGTATAAGTACTGGGGAGCACCTCTGCGATTAACTAAATGTAATGGTTGGCAAGTAAATGACAAACAAGATTTTTAGACAGAGGATGTCCTATTTAGTTTCCACGGAGTAAGTTATGTTTTCTGATATCAAGCATAAAAATTTTTTCAAAGACTTCTTATGATCGATAACGATATTGACCGACAAAGCTCTTGCCCACCATGCCACGCTTTTGCCCCTTTGGCAAAAAACCACTCCACAAAAATGGCATTTGATATTGAATTTGGTACTGCATTCCACTCACACACTGTTCCAGAGAAAATGTAGCATTATAACGTGCCTGCAAATCATCCTGAATCAAATCGAAGATCCTAAGGCGCAGTGATTTCTCTGGCACCATCATCAAAAATAACCAAAGATATTGTTGATAATCCAGACTGCCTTCACGCCATGTCTTGCCACTTTTCGGGTATTTTTCTGCTTTTGCCTGAAACAGTACCTTATTTACGCTGCATATCTCCGGATATGTCATTTGAAAATTAGCCGCATTTTTCCATACTGGCACGGACTTTCCCGCTAACAAAGCCGTAATATCAACGAGGCTCTCCTCCAGTGACAAAATTAACAATATCGTCTGCTGTATTGCTGTAATCAGAACCGGCAACCCCAGCGCTCCAGCAATTTCCGTTGCAGTTGTTAAACTCTCTGTCTGCAAAGCTGCGTCCGTATGTACATAAGCAAAATTCAACACGGTTCTAATGACAAGTAAACGACTGATAATTCCCTGCAGATTGTCCCTTTCCTGCTGTGATCCAGAAACCAAATATTCCAGTCCATAACGAAAATGCTGTTTGCCAGATTCCACATAATACGGAAATACATGCTGTGCATAACAAATCAGTTTTGCCTGTTTCTCTGATGTATCCAAGATTCCATCCGCAAATAAATCCTCTTGACCTGCTAACAGATTTTTTAAAAGTTCTGCTGTCCCCATCTTCTGGGTATCGTCTGTCGAAAGATTCTTGTCCTGCTTTTGCTGGCTATATACTCTGGCAATGTTTTCTGACGATAAATCACCAGAATCACAAACCAGCTCCAACACGCCATCTCGTAGCAATTTCTGAAAGGTTTCCAGCGGATTTCCCCCTGCATGGCTGGGGGCAGAAGAAGCCTCTGGCGCAGGTGACACCTCCGTCTCCTTTTCATCCGTCTCTGGAATCTCATACTTCCCTCGCTCATATTCACTGGTCATATCCAAATTTTCCTTTAAAGATTTCCCTTGATCTACCGCTGATATATCTCGATAACTACCTGTGATTTTTTCCGTCAGATCTGTTACAATGCGAGTTCCCAAATAGGCTTCTATCTGTTCATAAAACACAGTCTCTTCCGTAAGATCTTCCACATCATCAAGAGCAGCTTTTATGTTACACAGTCGATACAGTGAAGTATATCCCTCAGATGGATTCCCCAGGATTCCTCCATTTCCGAAATCAATTTTCTCTGCTTCTGTCTGTATGTTTGCAGATATTGCCCTCGAAAAAGCATCTGATAATTCCGTCACTCCATGCCCATCATACCCCCCATATCCGAATAATCCATATTCCTGATATAGTTCCTGATTATAGTCACCAAATACTGACATTGCTGCATTATCTGCTGCAGAACAAAGATAAGCATCCACAGTTAGAAATCGTACATTCTCGAATGTAGCTGTAATCAAGGCTATTGTTAACCCAAAAACTAATGTCAGAAATACCGTAATACTTCCATTACTTTTCCAGAGGACATGATAGTACATCCTACCTATCACTTGTCTTTACCTATACTTATGTTGGAATTAATCGTATTCGCCCCGCTGTTAATTTTATCAAACGCATTCGTAACAATAGCTGTTATCTGTGTCCGGAATATCACCACCAACATAATTAATATTACTAAGATTAGTATTATCTCAACCACACCAATCCCTGACTCCTCTTCCCAAAACTCTCGTATTTTATCTTTCATATCGTATAACCTCCCATTTCTATTCGCCTTAGTCACATACTCCGAAATGCCGCATAAATTATCATCATGAGCACCACCAACAGCATCAACATCATTGGCATCAATAGTTTCGTCCCTACTTCTTCTCCCAATGCTCTGGCATGTTCTTTCCTCTGCCCAAAGGCATGAACTGCTTCGTATTCCAAAATCCGCAACAAATCATCGGATCCTTTCCGAAGATTTTGCATCAGCAGGGTACTAAATTTCATATAAGATAAGATACCAGTTCTTTTCCCAAACAGCTCGTAAGCTCTGAGTTCACTCATCCCACTATCTAGTTCTCTCATGGTCACTAACATCTCCTCATATACATAGCGATATTCCTGCTGCCCTTTCTGACGCATGGATAAATAGTCCGAGGCAATCCGTATCCAAGCCCCTTTGATTGTCATGCCTGCACCAATAAGCAGTACATACTGCTCTACCATCTCGGGGTAATCCATTAGCAATTCTCGATCCCTTTTAACAATTGTCTGCCGGATCCGGCTTTCTAACAAAAGGGGAATCACAAAAATCCCTACACTGGCACCAAATAACACATATTTCCACATTGCTCTATGCGGTACCTCATATTGCACCCTCTCCCCTTCCACAGAACGCGGCAATTGCAGATAATTTTCACTTTCTGTCTGTTCCGCCAATATTTCCTGAGATTTCCCCCAAGATCTCCACAACTGCTCCTGTACCGTGCGCTGCGGCGGCAACAAAGTCAGCTGTAGAGGCATAGTTTCTTCCTCCTCTCCATATTGTAAAATCGCTGTAATTTCCACTGCAGTTTCCTGCTCAATCTGATCCCAATGAACAGAGCCATCTCCTTCAATCAACTGCGCAGAATCAGTCTGCCACTCCAACTGAACTGCACTATCCGGCAATTCGGTTTCCAGCTGTAAATCATAAAGAATCTGATCTGGAGAATCATTTGTTCCCAGATAAGTTTGCAGAACATACTGTCTGGCACGGGTAAATTCTGCCTGTAATTCTTCTGCCGTATACTGACGGGGAGCCACCGCTACCGTCACCGTCTCTTCCTGCCCTGCAATATGAGTTTTCAACTCTACCTCCTCTATAGCTCCACCCGGTTCCTGTCTTTTAATGCGGTCTTGTCCATCCACTCTCTCCTCCTCTCCATCGGAACACAAGAACAAAACCAATAACAGGCATAAAATAATTCCCAGCATGCCCAACGCCTTTCCCAGTTTTTTTCGATAAATCTGTATGACACTGCTTCTATTTTTTCCAACATAGATTTTCTGTAACTGCTCCACTTTTGTATCTGAAATTCTTTTCTCCCAGGCATGATTCCACCAAGTCCCTATAAT
>CAMWKN010000031.1 GCA_947174825.1 uncultured Clostridium sp. | reverse complement strand
GTGTAAGGGCAGCACGTTTACGGTAGAGCTAGGATTAAAGCTGCAGGATATGGAAAAAACGGAGCAACAGATTAAGGAGCTGGAGGGGCTGCGGACACTGGTAGTGGATGATGACTTTAATGTATGCGACAGCGTCAGCAGGATGTTAAAACAGATTGGTCTGCGCTCTGAATGGACCACTTCTGGCAGAGAGGCAGTATACCGTGCCAAGGCAGCTCATGAAGAAGGAGATTCCTATCATACCTTTATTATTGACTGGCAGATGCCAGGACTTAGCGGGGTGGATACTGCCAGGAAGATTCGGGAGACGGTTGGTGATGAAGCACCAATTATCATTTTAACGGCATATGATTGGACAGATATAGAGGAAGAGGCAAAGAGTGCAGGCGTTACTGCTTTCTGTGCGAAGCCGATGTTTATGTCTGATTTAAAAACAGTGCTGATTGCCGCTAACAATTTATCCGAAAAACAAGAGGAAGTTCCGGAATGGACTTTGGCTGATTTCAGTGGAAAGCGTGTTCTTCTAGTGGAGGATATTGAGTTAAACCGCGAGATAGCACAAGTGATTCTGGAAGAGGCTGGATTCCTTGTGGATTCGGCACCAGATGGGACGGATGCTGTGGCAATTATGGAGAAGGCAGAAGAAAACTATTATGATGCGATATTAATGGATGTGCAGATGCCTATTATGGATGGCTACGAAGCGACCAGAACGATTCGCAGACTTCCTAGAAATGATGTGAAAGATTTGCCTATCATTGCTATGACAGCCAATGCCTTGGAGGAGGATAAGGAGGCAGCGTTGATGAACGGCATGAATGCTCATATTGCGAAACCGATTGATATGGATGTGTTCATCTCTGTGCTTCGGAAATTTCTTGGGTAATTCGTAGACCATGTAAGAATTATTGACACACTCCATACTATCCATTACAATAAGCACTATGAAACTTATGGTTTATGCCTGCGTGCTGCTGGCACAGATATTACATGAGATAAGCAGCGCAGAAATGGAGATGAATATGAAAAGAGATGTGACCGCCGTGATTTTAGCAGCTGGTAAATCAAACCGGTTTGCGCCATTTACCTATGAGAAACCTAAGGGACTACTCCGTGTACGAGGCGAGATTCTGATTGAGAGACAGATCGAGCAGCTACAAGAGGCTGGTATTGAAAAGATTTATGTTGTTGTAGGATTTATGAAGGAGAAATATTTCTATCTGGAAGGAAAGTATGACAGTGTTGAATTAGTGGTTAATAATTCCTTTGACAAGAAGGGAAATCTGTTATCTTTGTATGCTGCCAGGGAGTATTTCGGCAATACTTTTCTGTGCTGTGCAGACCAGTATTTTGCTGTGAATCCGTTCTTTGAGGAATCCGAGCATTCCTATCGTGCCTGTGCTTTTCAGGAAGGCAGTTTTCAGGAGTTCCAGGTTGCGTTAAGTAACGAAGATATTATTACCGGATTTCATGTAGGTGGTCATGATGCTTACTGTATGGTGGGACATGCCTATTTTACAGAGAGTTTTTCTAAGAAGTTTTTAGATCTGGTTGAGGTGGAAAAGGATGAATTTGGTGTTGCTAATTTATTCTGGGAGGAATTTTATGCGAGACATCAGCAGGATCTGACCCTGCATGCTAAAATTATGGAAAAGGATGCGGTGTTAGAGTTTGACTCTGTGGAGGAGTTGCGTAGCTTTGACCAGGATTTCCTCAATAATATTGATTCAGCTATTGTTAACAATATCTGTGATACTTTGAAATGCGAACCGAATGAGATTAAAAAAATTGAGGTCATCCAGAAGGGACTGACCAATGTTTCCTTTGCATTCTGGGTAAAGGGTGTGCAGTATATTTACCGTCATCCAGGCGGAACTTCCGGACATCTGGTAGATCGTGAGGCAGAGGTTTATGCTCAATATCGTGCCAAGGATCTGGGGCTGGATAAATCTGTGATCTATATTGATCCGACAGGTTGGAAGTTATCTTATTTTGTGGACAAGCAGGTGGAATGTTCCTTTGATAAATATCCAGAGCAGTTAAAAAAGGGAATGCAGTATTTGCGGACACTGCATCAGGCTGAGTTTAAGACGGTTAAGAATTTTGATACCTATGAGGAAGCAAGTCGTTTGATGGACGTGGCTTCTGCTGCCAAAGGCGATCTAAAAACGGAGTTTGCTGATTTGGTGGAAAAGGTGGGCAGACTGGATAAATATATTAAGGCAGACGGTTATCCGAGGGTATTATGTCATAATGATACCTATGAACCAAACTATCTGGTTACCGAAGATGGAGATATGTACCTGATTGATTGGGAATATACCGGTGTCAATGACCCGGCAAATGATGTGGCTTGTATTTTGTGTCGTTATCATTTCACCGATGAAGAAATTGAAAAATATTTACGGGCATATTTTGACCGGGAACTGACAGAGGAAGAACACAGGCATTATATTGCTTATATTGCATTGTGTGGATTTTACTGGTTCTGCTGGGGATTATATAAGGGTAGTGTTAATGATGACGACGGTTTCTTTATGCTGCCGGCATACCATAACTGTGTGCGATTTATTGACCAGGCGCTGGCGTCTTATGAATAAGTGTGTAGGAGTTGAAGTTAATCAATGAATTAGAAGTGAAATGGAGTTAGTATGAACGTTGGAATTATTTTAGCAGGAGGCGTAGGTTCCCGCGTGGGGGCAGATTGCCCGAAACAATTTATTGAGATACAAGGCAAACCTATTTTGGTGTATACCATTGAGAAGTTTCAGAATCATCCCTTGATTGATGCGATTGAGGTGGTCTGCGTGGCTTCCCATATAGAATACTTGCAGGAGCTGGTGGAACGCTATCAGTTAACTAAGGTGAAATGGATCGTGGAGGGCGGCAGCGATTTCCAGCACTCTGTGATACAGGGAGTAAATCACCTCAAAGGAATTCTTGCTGACGATGATCAGGTGCTGATTCATTATGGGGCATCTCCTTTTGTATCAGAGGATATCTTGACGGATGCAGTGCAGGTGTGTCAGGAAAAAGGTAACTGTACCTCAGCTACTCCAATGTATTTGCTGGTGGGAAAAGTGGATGAAGGTGGTGCTTCATCCAGTGAATGGTTAGACAGAGATCAGATTATGCAATTGAATGCGCCTCAGACTTTTCGCTTTTCCTATGTAGTTCAGCTTTATGAGGAAGCCATTGAAAAGGGGTATCTGGATCAGGTGGAACCTCATACGACTTCCCTGATGTTTAAGATGGGACGTACTATTTATTTTTCCAAGGGAAATCAGACAAATATTAAGATTACTACAGAGGAAGATTTGGAGTTGTTTGAGGGATATGTTTTGATGCAGGAGCAGAAGAAGAGTTAACGTTTCACTAATATCTGATAAAACCAGATAAAGTGAAACTAAGTTAACCCTGGAAAGAACGCAAAATAATAGCATGAATGCTATTGGCAATTATGCTGTTGTTTTGCGTTCTTCTCATCAGTTTGTATTGTATTGACAAAGGAGATTTATAGCATGAGTGTAGAGAAGCCTCGTTCTATTTTGGATTATGAAACGGTAGATTATGATGAAGAAAATAATGCTCTGCTAATTATTGACCAGACCAAATTGCCAGGAAATATAGAATTAATTTCCCTGACTACAGCGCAGGAAATCTGGGATGCGATTTATCTGTTAAAGGTACGGGGAGCACCGGCAATCGGTGTGGCGGCAGCGATAGGGCTGGCGGTGTTGGCACGTCAGATTGAGACAAAGGATATACAGGAATTTAGGCAAAGCCTGGAGAAACACCGGGAATATCTGAATTCTTCCCGACCTACGGCGGTTAATCTCTCTTGGGCATTAAATCGTCTGATGCAGCTGTGTGATACATATGAGGGAGATTCGGTGCAGGTATTGCAGGAGAAGCTGCTACAGGAAGCACTGAACATGAAGCAGGAAGATATTGCAGTGTGTAGAAAGATCGGGGAATATGGACTGTCCCTGTTACAGCCGGGGGATGGAATCCTGACTCACTGTAATGCAGGACAATTGGCAACCTGTAAATATGGAACGGCTACAGCTCCTATTTATCTGGGGCAAGAGCAGGGATATGGTTTTCGGGTTTATGCGGACGAAACTAGACCGCTTTTGCAGGGAGCCAGGCTGACTGCGTTTGAATTATATTCCGCAGGTGTAGACGTTACTTTATTGTGTGATAATATGTCGGCAAGTCTGATGCAGCAGGGAAAGATACAGGCAGTGCTGGTGGGATGCGACAGAGTAGCTGCGAATGGAGATACAGCCAATAAGATTGGAACTGCGGTGGTGGCGGCAGTGGCAAAACAGTATCAGGTGCCGTTTTATGTCTGTGCACCCACTTCTACTATAGATTTTGCTACGCCCACTGGGGCGGAGATCGTTATTGAGCAGAGAAAGCCGGAGGAGGTATCCCATATGTGGTACACAAATCCTATGACTGCGGAGGGTGTGAAGATTTATAATCCTGCTTTTGATGTGACTGATCATGAGCTAATTAGTGGTTTTATTACGGAAAAGGGTGTAGTAAAGCGACCGGAGGAGTTACGTTTACTATAATTGACTTCTGAAAAATTGTGTGTTACATGAAAATTTGACGGAATGAGATAGTTGAATATTTACCATGTGATTATTTCATTGATAGGAGAATATTTGTGAGATGAATTCGTATCAGAACTGGCTACAGGAAGAAAAGAAGTGGATTGGAAAATATCAAAAGAAAATCATTACTATGAGTGTGTTGAAAGTTATTCCGGCAACGCTCATTGGCTTGAGTGTATTTTTCGGGGTGGTGACTTATTTACAGGATGGGGATGCAGGGATTGGTATTATGGGTGGGCTTGCCATGGGAATCATGGTGTCTGCTGTGTATCTTCTTGTATTGATTCCTGCCTTGCGTCCTGGCCGTTATGTTCGGAAGATCCAGTCAGCAGTGAAACAGCTGCAGATGGATGAGGAAGAACGGGAACAGCTTGCCCGGGAAATGTTAGAAGTGAATGTCGATCAGTGGAGATGTGTTTCTTATGAAATGGTAGGACATGGCTCGAACCATACACCGGCACGTTTCCGGATTACACCGCACTATGTTTTTTTGGAGGGAAGTAGTCCTTATGCGATTCTGGTTCGTTTATCCGATATTGTAGAGGTGCATCCAGGGGAAGAGAAGAAAATGCGTACCCAATATGGGACACAGACAAGAATGCATGAATTTTTTACGCTGTATACCATTGGCTTTTATGAGACAGCGAAAAGCAATGAGAAGCAACTGCCGGAATATGCCATGGGATTTTTTGACCAGAAGATCCGGGATCAGGTATACGCTTTGATTATTAGGCAGATGGAGGAAAATAGGGCTTCATAGAGGGATGAGATGAAAAGATACAGGATAGAAACAGTTGTTGATTTTTATAGTTCTTTGCAGAAAAGCTATGTGAGACGGCGTGTCTGGAAGGGGAAACGATGGAAGAACAATTCAGTAGAACAGAATTACTATTGGGCAGTGAAGCAATGAAGCGACTGTCACAGTCCCGTGTGGCGGTCTTTGGTATTGGAGGGGTCGGCGGTTATGTGGTGGAAGCTCTGGTGCGTAGCGGGATTGGAGCCATTGATCTGATTGACCATGACCAGGTATCCCTTTCCAATCTTAACCGTCAGATTATTGCCACAAGGGAAACTTTGGGCAGGGATAAAGTGGAAGTCATGCAGGAGAGAATCCATTCCATCAATCCAGATTGCAAGGTAAGAGCACATAGATGCTTTTACCTGCCAGAAACCCGGGAAGAATTTGATTTTACAGAATACTCTTATGTAGTGGATGCCATTGATACCGTTACCGGCAAGATTCAGCTGATTCTACAGGCACAGGAAACTGGAACGCCTATTATCAGTTCCATGGGGACAGGTAATAAGTTAAATCCTGCAGAGTTTCAGGTGGCTGATATCTATGAAACATCCATTTGTCCTTTGGCGAAGGTGATGCGCAAAGAATTGCGAAAACGTGGGGTAGAGCAATTGAAGGTGGTTTATTCCAGGGAGCAACCCCTTGTGGTTCAGGAGTCAGGGGATGCCAGAGTGGCAGGAATGGAAGAAGCAGAGCAGGCAGATCCATCTGCCAGAAGAGCGAAATCGGTTCCTGGTTCGGTATCCTTTGTACCTCCGGTAGCGGGATTTATTTTGGCATCAGAGGTGGTTAAGGATTTGATTGGGGATGTACATTCTTAGATTGTTATGGATGAGTTTGTTTTACAGAGTTGACTTAGTATCACTTCACATGGTATTGTCATGTGTTAGTGATACTTCAACTCTTTTTTTCGATTATCTCTATCGAATTTTCTCACGTATCTTTTTGTTTATGGCATTGAGTACCCGCTTTTTATGCAGGCTCCACAAAGGTGCCACCAGCGTTTTTCGGTCTCCATCTCCAGTCAGCCGGTGGATTACCATATCTGGCGGTAAAAGTGCAATACAGTCTGCCACCAGATTCACATACTCTTCCATCTTTAAGGTACGAAATTTTCCCGCACGATAATCTTTTTCCAGATCGGTTCCCTTTATTACATGTAATAGTTGTAGCTTAATTCCATCTGCACCGCTTTTTTCCACATAGGAAACGGTTTCTTTCATCTGCTCCGGTGTTTCTCCCGGAAGACCTAGTATCACATGTACAATTATCGGTACACCAATTCTTTTTACGTTTTTAACAGCCTCATCATAGATGGAAAGCGGATATCCTCTCCGGATATATATCGCCGAACTTTCATGAATGGTTTGCAAGCCAAGTTCTATCCAAACTGGCTTTTTCTTGTTCAGTTCCTGTAGTAACAGAAGGACCTTCTCCGAAAGACAGTCCGGTCTGGTGGCAATAGAAAGAATCGCAATATCCGGATGCGATATTGCTTCTTCGTAGAGTTCCCGAAGCCGTTCTACCGGAGCATAGGTATTCGTAAACGCTTGAAAATAAGCGATATATTTTCCGTTCTGTATCTTATCTTTTAAGCGCTCTTTTCCTTTTTCAATCTGTTGAGTAATGGAATCCTTCCGGCTTTGCGCAAATTCACCAGAGCCAGCCTGGGAACAGAAAATGCAGCCTCTGGTATCCAGCGTTCCATCCCGGTTCGGGCAGGTAAAGCCTCCATCAAGAGAGATTTTATATATTTTTTGTCCAAAAGTATCCTGTAGATATTGGTTCAGTGAATAATATTCCATAATTTATTTTCCCTCTTTTCTGTTTGTATTTTACTACAGACGATATTGCCTTACAAGCAGTATGAATTAATGTTTATATTTTGAATGCCGATATATTAGTTAAGGTAGAAATAGCTATGGAGAGCGCTTGAATCAATGGATTGATATTGACCGGGCGCTCTTTTTTTACTGTATAGGAAAATGCTCACAGCATTAATGCTGTAATATGGTGACACGCCAACAAAAACGCTTTAGCGTTTTTGTAGAGTTGACTTAGTATCACTTCACATGGTATTGTCATGTGTTAGTGATACTTCAACTCTTTTTTATCGAATCGGAGGAGGAAAGATAATGGCAATAGGAATGATTGATTTAGAATCGGCAGATCAAAGCAGCGCATATAAAGGGGACAAGAAGGCTCCCCAGATACCCTATCTGGACTATTACGATGCAGCCTATGCTGCACGGGAGGAGCGCAGGAAAGAACAGACATCCTTTACGAATACAGGACAGGAATTTACAGCCCCGGTCTGGAATGGAGGGAATCGTGCAGACCGACAGGGGAAAGCGTCACAGCAGGCAAAGACAGTGGATGTAACACCACAGCATTCCATGACCTATCGGGAGATGCTGGCAAGTAAGATTAATGAAATTTTGGAAAAAATCGAGGCAGGGGCAACAGAGCCTTCTTTTCCCATTGGAAAGTCGTACTTTACCTTGAAGGAATGGGAAATCTTTATCAAGGAATTTGATAAAGTTCAGGAAGAAATGAAAAAAGAGGCAGGACAGGAGGTGCCGCCGGAGGATACTTCACTGGCAGCCAGAGAAGGAATCGGGGAAGAAGAGGAGACCTTGGTAGAGAAAGAGACAGATTTATTGTTGCTGCTTATGGAGCAGACAAGCTGCGGCTATCCACCAGAAATGGAAGAGGAAGAGGAGATCCAGTATCGTACCTATTACACGAAAGAAGAGATTTACTGCAAGGGAACGGATGCATCTGGCTATCAATGGGAGATTCTGTTAGAAGATAAGTCCCAGTATGAGCGGATTATGGAATTTCTAGGGCAGTTTGAGCCGGGAGAAAATTTGCGCTTTGCCTGTCATGAAAATTTCTGGCGGGACTTTCTGGATGGAACACTGGATCTGGATGGCTTTATGGAGTTTATGAATACCCGTGTCAGCGATGGAATTCCCAATTATGTCAATGAGAATGAGTATGGAATGTGGATTGATACGGAGGCAGCGAAGTATGCTAAATACATGAATAGACCTAGTCTGTTTCGGGAGTATGAAAGGATTCCTCTGCCTTTGCGTTAAGGCATGGGATCAGTAATAATAATTTGGCTGCTATTCACGGCCGCTTTTGTGATATGTGTATTTAAGTGCGGGGCAAATGCTCCGCATTTTGTCTTATATGATAGTTTTTCTCTTGACATCACTGGTTTATTGTTATAAACTACATATATGGTTGGCGGTTATAGACCGATTAATGCAAAGAAGGGGGATAAGTATGGAATACCTGAAATTATGTGATTGTGATTATAGATTTATGAAGATTGTATGGGAACATGCACCAGTTCATTCTGGAGAACTGGTCAAACTTTGTAATGCGGCCTTGGGCTAGAAGAAATCTACCACTTACACTACGATACGGAAATTGAATGATAAGGGTTATATTAAGAATGAGGATGCAACAATTTCTGAATGCGTTTTTAGGCGGCAAAAGTATTTCGTCGGAAGAGGCAGATAAAATCAAGCAAATCATTGATGAGTATAGCCGGCATTAAAAAGAGGAGAGTTGAGGAAAGAGGGGATGAGAGATGTTTTATGACTTATTTGTTCGTCT
>CAMWKN010000030.1 GCA_947174825.1 uncultured Clostridium sp. | reverse complement strand
GTGTACACCGTCTGAATCCGATTTCTCGTTGTCTGGGGTTTGTTGGAGGTGATGGCAATTTTCTGTCCAATCAAATGATTCATCAATGTGGACTTTCCCACATTCGGTCTGCCAATCAAAGTCACAAATCCCGATTTGTATTGTTTCATATTTTCCTCATTTCTACGTCAGTATGTCACCGATCGCTGTATGCACATACTACTGGCATGATGCCAGCAATGTCTGGTAATCATTTGCCAATTCCATTAAGACAGGGAACGGATATCATCAAACAATTCCTTTTCATCCTTTAGATGCTGCTCATTTCCAATGACGCAGACCGTCCCATTCTCTGCCACGGTACGAATCACTTCCGCCGTCTGCCGAATATCCTCCAACGTACAGTTTAATACCTGATCCCTTTCCTTTTGCAGAACCTGTTCCGGTATATTGCACAGATACGCAGACAAGGAACGTTTTCCCTTCATTGCCGGAGTTAGCGGTGTATCCATTCCACTGATAGTACCGATAATGGTTTTGGTAATCTCCCGCTCCTCTGCATCATACCCTGACAGATAGTCTGCTGCCTGACGGTACACCTGCAGAGTTCCTCCCAATGCCGGATCACGGTATGAAGTAAAGTATCCCTCCTGCTCCCGGTTGAAACGGCAGGACACACCATAGGCACCTCCTTTGACACGTACCTGGCTCCACAGGAAATCATAGTTTAACAGATGTCTGGTCACATTTAAGGCACCATAGTTCACATCCGGCACCTGGTCAAATTTACCGGCAACTGCCACATACTGAATTTCTGCCGGCGTAGTAAAGCCCTCCCTGGTAGATTCTAATACTGGAACAAATTCTGTCAGTCCCATTTCTGGTACAGACTTTGCTTCAAAAGCTTTCAGCTGCTCATAAAATGTCGGCATTTCCTGTGCAAATGCCTGATAATCCTCTTCGCTTCCTGTGCAGGAAATCATCATACGATCCTGCCGGAAAATCTGGTGCACCAGATAGTCACACCCAGCCCGTAACCGTTCTTTCTCTTCCTCGAAATGTTCATCCAGACGAACCAAATAATCATAGTAGCCCATTCCCACAGAACGATCATTGATCCATGCACTACGGGACACGGAAGCCATTGCCCTGCCTGCGGAAGCCTGATGTCCTGCCGACATGAGGCGCACTTTCAAACGGGAGCGGCTTTCTGCCACCACCTCCCGAAGGTGCTTCTCATCGGAGAAAATAGTTTCAAACATCATTTCCGCCATTAGACGCAATGCGTCCTTCAAACGACTGCGCAGCACCTTGGTTCCCACCTCAAACTTAAGCTGATATTGGTCACTGTCTCCCATCTCACAAAAGATATTTAGATCCGAAGAAATTCCCCCGGTATAAAAATTAGTCTCGGTATCAAAATCACGATAGCCACGTTTCTCAGTATCCATATAGCCCAACAAAGTAGACAAAAAGCTCATCTGCGGCACATGCTCTTCCAGCTCATTCACATCAAAGAGGAGACGCAGATACACAATATCATTGGTGGCTACTTCATGATGGATCACTGGCACTCCTCCCACTTCTTTCTCCTGATTACACAGTGGCTGTATCTCCTTTCGGATATCCGATCTGGTCAACATTGGTATCTTTTCCAGATCCTCCCCGGAAGATGGCTCTTCCTGATATGCCTTCAGCGCCTTGGTATCAGCAATTAACTGCTGGATTTCTTCCGCACTTAAGGACTCCTTATATTTTGCCAGTTGTTCTGCTGTCTCCTGCTCCACCCGCAATGCCATTCCCGGCTCTGGGATCATCTCGATCAATACGGCATGTGGATTATCCAACAGGTACTTCTGTACTAGTTGTTCATAGTAATCTGTCGAAAGCTGTTCCCGCAGGAAACGATAGCATTCCTCATACTCCAACGCATCATATGGCATTCCATCGTCATAAAGCCAAGTTTTCATCAGCTTCATGCCATAGAGCAACCCCTTCGGATAGGCACCATAATCCGACTCCCGCTCCCGGAATTCCGTGCCATTGATGGCAGCTTCCAAGTCTTTGCGGTTGATTCCTTCCTTGACAACCTTTTCCAAGGTTTCCCGAATGATCCGATAAAATTCATCCCTCATCCCTGGTTTCGCATTCTTCGTGGAAATCGAAAACATGCTCTGGCGCAGAATATCACAAAAATCCACTTCCACATCGGTACCGATTCCAGCATCCAACAAAGCCTGTTTCAGCGGCGCTCCCGGCTGCTCTGCCAACACATAGGACAACAATTCAAATGCACGGCACACCTGGGAATCCAAGGTAATATCCATTGCCGTACCAAAAGCATAATAAGTCTTTTCGCTGCAATCTGCATCCTGTGCCACCGCATACCTCTTATCCAGATATTTCATCTGGTCAAAAGGTTTTTGCAGTCCGATCTCCGAATCCGGCTGAATCGCCGGAAAATCTTTCAAATATTCAGAATCCATCCACTGCAGGCGTTCCTCAATATCCATGTCTCCATAGAGATAAATATAACTGTTAGACGGATGATAATATCTGCGGTGAAAATTCAGATAATCCTCATAGGTCAAATTGGGAATATCCCTAGGATCACCACCGGATTCATAACCATAAGTGGTATCCGGAAACAGACTATTCATCAGAAAACGCTCTAGCACACTTTCCTCCGAAGAAAATGCTCCCTTCATTTCATTGTACACAACACCGTTATAACTGATAGCACCCTCCGGAGAATCCAGTTCATAATGCCAGCCCTCCTGCTTGAAAATCTCCTCATATTTATAAATATTCGGATAGAGTACAGCATCCATATAGACATGCATCAGATTCTTGAAATCCTGGTCATTACAGCTTGCAATCGGATACAAAGTCTTATCCGGATAGGTGGTGGCATTCAGAAAGGTATTCAGCGAACCCTTCACCAATTCCACAAAAGGATCTTTGGCTGGAAATGTTTTAGAACCGCACAGAACCGTATGCTCAATAATATGCGGAACTCCGGTGCAGTCCTGGGGTGGTGTACGGAATCCAATGCTGAATACTTTATTGTCATCCTCGTTACTTAGAACCAACACCCTGGCTCCACTTAATTTATGCCGCAACAACAGTGCAAAACTGGATAACTCCTTGATATAATCTGATTTTTCCAGAGTATATGCCTCCGGTAAGGTAAACTCCTCTAATGTCTTAATTTTTGATGCCATATCTCTCCTCATTTCTGCGCTGCAATTGATCTTTTCGCCTGTCTATACCTCAGCGCTGATATAAACAGACGACAACCTTAGTGAAACTTCATCTCTTGTATAGGGACTGGAAACGCTCATATGCCTCGCCCCAAGCGTCCACATTCTCCGGCAATACCTCTCTGGTTTCGAAGGACGCTGCCAGAATATCACATTTTTCCTGTGCTGTCTCATAACATCCCAAGGCACGCAGCTGAGTCATAATATTTCCCACTGCCGTTGCCTCTGTAGCTCCGGTAATCACTGGAATTCCCAAAGCATTTGCTGTATATTGCCGCAACAGTGGATTTTGTGCACCACCGCCTACCATGTACAGCTTCTCCTCCCAGGTAATGTACGGTTTCAGGGACAGATAAACCTGACGGTATTTCATTGCCAGACTCTCCAGAACACAACGGATCAAGGCGCCATCCGTCTCCGGAACCGGCTGTCCTGTTTCCTTACAGTATTCCCTGATTTTGGCAGGATAGTCGCCTGGCTGCATGAAATCCTCTGGACGGATAAATGATTGCAGCGGTTTTTCCCGTTCTGCCATTTCCGTCAGCTGCTGGAAGTTATATTGCTTCCCTTCTGCTGCCAGATTCCGACGTATTTCGTTCTGAATCCACAGCCCAATAATATTAACTGTCGGGCGGTATCCACCATCCCAGGTGCCTTCATTGGAAATCTTATCCCGGATAATTTCCGATCCGGTCAACATCTTCCGGGAAGAAACACCCATTAACGACCAGGTTCCACAGGATAAAAAGGTATATTGATCCTCTTTCGATGGCACTGCTGCCACCGCGCATGCCGTATCATGTCCCGGTGCAGAAATCACATGGAGACCGTCCTGTCCCACCTCTTTTGCCACATCCGACCGCAACATTCCCAGATCTTTTCCTGCTAAATCCACATCCGTAAACCATTCCCTGCAAATACCTAATTTCTGCATCAAAGGCTCCGCCCAGCACTTATCACGCATATTATACAACTGCGAAGTGGAGGCAATAGAATATTCTGTATGCTTTACCCCAGAGAAGAAATATTCCAGCAGATTCGGTAACATCAGTATGGTATCCACCTGCTCCAACATAGACGGCATACTTCTCTGCATATAGCAGAGTTTATATAGGGTATTATACGCCAAGCTGGCAATTCCAGTCTGTTCAAAAGCATATTGTTCCCCACTTGCCACTGCCTGTTCCATCGCTGCTGCAGTACTGTTTCCAGACTCTGCTCCCTGGTGTAAGTCACTGAGTGCCAACAGCACATTCCGCATATTCTCCTCATCCAATGCTGGATCCCGATAACTACCTGGCAATCCTGCCAGATCTCCCTGATGGTTCAGAATACCAAAATCCACGCCCCAGGTATCAAAACCTACTCCGGACAACGGATCCTGACACTTGCGCATGCCAGCTTTCATCTCATCCATCAAAAATAATATATTCCAGTATGCATGTCCGTTTAACATACTGAAATTATGCTCAAAACGATGCACTTCCTCTAGGGTAATCCGTTCTCCATCAAAATGTGCCAGCATCCCCCTGCCGCTGCTGGCTCCCAAATCAAACGCCAATACATTTTTTGTCGCCATATCTTCCCCATCCTTTCCCATAAAATTACTTGTTACTTCTGTATTTCAAAAGAATTTCACAAAACATTCTCTTTTGCCTCAGCATTTCAAAAGAATCTCCGAAACATTCCCTTTTGTCTTTGTCCCCATATTTCAAAAGAACCCTGGCACTTTCCACAATGCTCTGCTGAAAGCACACAGGGTTTTCTTTCGTCAGTCAGTATTCACCATATTAATCCTACTTAGAATACTTTTTGTATCCCGGATGTTTACCGGTTACCTTGTACTGTTCTCTCATACCAATCAAACGGTCAATATTCTCACGGGATAACTCTTCTGCACCTCCTAAAAGATGGGCATTCAAGCTGATCTTGGCAAACAGCTCCAAGGTCTCCATCCGATAGTAAGCAGTGAGTACATCAGAACCAACTGACAGCGCACCGTGATTCTGTAACAGCATAACATCATGCTCCTGCAGATATGGCTCAATTGCCTTTGGCACCTCGTCGGTACTCGGTGTACCGTATGGTGTTACCGGTACAGAACCAATGGCAATCACGGTCTCAATCATAGAATACTCATCCAATGGTTTATTTGCCACTGCATAGCCGGTAGCTACCGGTGGATGTGCATGTAGCACGCCTCCTACATCTTCCCGCTCTGCATAACATTTCAGATGCATCTTAATCTCAGAAGATGGACGATAACCCTCCAGTGCATCCAAAACTTTGCCTGTACTGTCAATATGTACTAATTTTTCTGGTGTAATGAAACTTTTGCTGATACCAGTAGGGGTAGCCAGAAAAGTGCCATCCGGCAGTTTAGCAGATACGTTACCATCATTGGCTGCCACCCATCCTAACTGCCACATCTTATGGCAGATATCACAAATCTCTTCCCGTAATTCCATATAACTTAATCCCATATCTTTTAGTTCCTCCTTTAATTATAATTCTATATCCGTTCCGGCATTTTCTGCCACTGCACTCTATTATAATACATCTTGCCATACTTTTCCATATCTGAAATGAAATAGATAGAACTATTGACAAAATCCCGAAAAAAAGCTATAATTGCTATCGTTCGTTGTGTAAACGAATCTGCAGGAGTGCTGGAACTGGCAGACAGGCTAGACTAAGGATCTAGTGGTGGTTACACCGTGTGGGTTCAAGTCCCATCTCCTGCATCTAACAGCGCAAAACAGGACATGACTCGTCCAAGTTTTGCGCTGTTTTGCATTTGCACCCCTATTTAAACTTAATTCTAATAGATTTTTCTTCCCTTAGTTATTGTGCTTCATTCTAAAGAATGTTAAAATATTTCAAAAGCGAAAATTATTGAACAATCAAAGAGGGAGGGAACCTACATATGAAATATAACGTCTTATTATTTGGAATGAATACCACCGTAATTGAGGATTTTTTTAATATGGGAAATGATGTATTTGAATTTATTTCTTCTTCATTAAACTATACTGATATTATGAATCATATCAAGTTCTATGATCTAAATATTCTGATCTACTGCTTAAATCAGGAAACCAAAGAAAATATGTCTAAAATGGTTACTATCAAAAGACAGGCGGAAAAAAAGAACATTCCGTTTATTATTGTGGGCAACCAGGAAGATTGTACTACCTTTGAAAAAACAGTCTATAATATAGCAGACTTAACCATATTGAAGCCATCCACTGCCAGTATGATCCAGGAACAGATCGTAAAATTTATGAAACAGCGGGAAGATCTGGCAAGACAGGAAGAAGAAGCAGAAATAGCAGCGCAGGCAGAAGTTGTGGAACAAAAATTGGCAGAAGAACTGCAGAAAGAGGAAGCAGCAAAAGCAGAAGCACAGACAACAGCACAGCCTGATACCCCGCAGGAGGAGGCAGAGGAAGATTCCCCATCCGTCCGCAAACATATTCTGGTCATTGATGACGATCCTCATATGTTGAAGGTACTGAAACACCATCTGAGCAACAAATATGATGTTGCCACTGCCGTCAGCGGCGCCATCGCATTACGTTTCCTGCAGAAAAAGAAAACGAATCTGATTCTATTAGATTATGCCATGCCACAAATGGATGGTCCTGCTGTGCTGGAACAGCTGCATGCCAATCCGGAAACCAAGGATATTCCGGTTCTTTTCCTGACAGGTGCATCCGAAAAAGACAAAATCCAGAAAGCCCTATCTCTGAACCCTCAGGGCTATCTCCTAAAGCCGGTGGATCAGGCGACTTTATTGGATCGAATCAAAGAACAAATTGGATAGGATAGGGGGATCAGCATATGGAAGAAAATTTAACATTAAAGGATATATTTAGCATTCATTTGTTGCAGGAACTACAGGATTCCTTTTTTCTTTCCAACGGTATCTCCATCGGCATCTCCGACCAGAATGGTGTGGCTATTACCGAACATTGTTCCTGTAATCCTTTTTGCAGTGAGTATACCAAAAAAACAGCCGAAGGACTCAAACGCTGTCAGGAATGTGATAAACAGGGGGCAGCCATGGCTGCCAAAGAGGGAGGACCTGTACTTTACAATTGTCATGCCGGTATGTTAGAATTCGCTGTCCCTATTGTAGTAGATGGACATACACTGGGTGCTTTTCATGGCGGTCAGGTAACAGATCGCCCATTAGACGAAAATATTATACGGCAGTTAGCAGCAGATCTGGATCTGGACGAAGAAGAATATCTGGAAGCCGCCAGAAAAACACCGATTGTCAAACGGGAACATATGGAAAATTCCGCTGCTTTTCTACATACGGTGGGAAATATCATATCTCACATCGCTTACCAAAAATACAATACTCAATTGGCAAATTCAGAGATTGCACGGGAAGCAAATATGAAATCTGACTTTCTGGCAAATATGAGCCACGAGATCCGCACTCCAATGAATGCCGTCATCGGTATGGCAGAAATGGCATTACGGGAAGAAATGACTCCCACCGCCAGAGATTATGTTAACCAGATCAAAACGGCGGGGAATTCCCTGCTGACCATTATTAATGATATCCTGGATTTTTCCAAGATCAATGCAGGCAAAATGGATATTAATCTGGCAGAGTATGAACCTATGTCTGTCATACATGATGTTACCAATATCATTATGACCAGAATCGGCGACAAGGATCTGACCTTGATCATTGATTATGATCCCAATATTCCTGCCCAGCTGATGGGTGACAGCATACGCATTAAACAGGTCATTATGAATCTGACAAATAATGCGGTAAAATTTACCAGGAAAGGTTATGTTAAGGTAAGTATTGGCTTCGAGCAAACGGCTGATGCTATGATTACTCTGAAAGTTGCCATCAAAGATACCGGTATCGGCATCAAAAAAGAAGATACCAATAAATTATTCCAATCCTTTCAACAGGTGGACAGCAAACGTAACCGCAATATTGAGGGAAGTGGTCTGGGATTAGCTATCTCAAAACAGCTAGTTGAATTGATGCATGGTAAAATATGGCTGGAAAGTGAATATGGTTCCGGTAGTACCTTTTTCTTTGAACTGCCTCAAATCGTAATTCAAAATGAGCCATCTGTGGTTATTGAAAGTGATGAATCACCTTGTGTAGCCACTCTGTCTGACAGCCCATATATTACGAAAAACCTTGCCAAAGACTTGGAACGCTTCCATGCAAAACATATTATCCTGCCACTGGAAAACCCTTTGGAACAGTTAGAGGCATCCGATGCCAAATTTCTGTTTGTAGATTTTCCAGTATATAATGATGAAATCAAGTCATATATTGAAGAGCATCCTAAGCTGACAGCAGCGCTGATGATTGATTTTAAGAATACACTGGTCTCTCATTTACCGAACATGGTTGTGACCAAGAAACCACTGTATGCATTAAATATTGGTTCTATTATTAATCAGGATGAACTCCTGCATGAATACGATTCTAACCGTACGGAACAGTTTAACTTTATTGCACCAGATGCTAGTATTTTAATTGTAGACGACAATGAGGTAAATCTGACCGTTGCCAGAGGTTTGATGGAACCATTCAAAATGCATATTGATACAGCTCCTGGTGGTAAAGAAGCAATCCAAAAAATTTCTCTCAAACATTATGATTTGATTTTTATGGATCACATGATGCCGGAACTGGATGGTGTAGAGACAACACATATTATCCGGCAATTCCATGAGGAATATAATGATGTCCCTATTATTGCCTTGACGGCTAACGCTATGGAGGAAATGCGTTCCAAATCTGTCTCTTATACACAGGTCCGAGCCCACGAGACCTCTCTGCATATCGT
>CAMWKN010000029.1 GCA_947174825.1 uncultured Clostridium sp. | reverse complement strand
GTTCATATGTATGTGAATGCCAGCAAATGGTTTTTTATAGTGCTGAGGTTGAAGAGGCTTGGTTGAATGAGGAGGATAGTAATGGCGAGAGAATTAGAATGGATTTTACAGGTAGAGATGAAGATGATTGTAGAAGAAATGCTGCAAATCATTTTGGCTGTGAAAAAGAAGATATACAAAATTATTATATTGTTCAGAAAGGTGGTCTTTTTAAGAAGTTTATTATTTGTGCAACTAGACCAACCATTTATGAGAGGGATGATGATGCAATCAGAATATTGATGTGGGGGTATGAGAACCGTCCAAGAATATGGGCAGACATTAACCTTGAAAAGAAAACAATATTATACCCATATGTTTTTGGAGATGAAAAGCAAAGTTTTGAAAAAATTGTGGGTGTAAAGAAAAGTAAGAATACAGGTGCGTGTAAAGATTTTATTTTGATTTTAGAACCACAAGGAGAATTAAAATTCTCATTTTATCCAGGATACTTTGATGATATAGACACGTTGTTACAGATTGGTAATGAACATGTAGCACCTATTACTCATGGTATGTTTGTCGAAAAATTATCTAGTAGAGTTCCTTTTGAGGCAGAGACAGGAGTTTATCTTGAAATATCATCGGCTGATTTTAATCTGAGTGGAAGAATGAGGTCTTGGAAAAAGGAAGATAAAATTTGCTTGTTAAATACAGATAGTTGCGAAGGTATTGATATTTTGATTAATGATATCAAATATTATAGACTGATTGGGCAAAAGTATGTTACCACTGAAATAACAGGTGGTGGCGGTGGAGGGGTTTCGATAATAGGAGGAGTGATAGGAGGATTGTTAGCAGGAGATGTAGGCGCTATCGTTGGAAGTCGGAAAGAAGTTGATGAGGTAAAAGGGACATCTACGGTACATGATGAGCAGGTTGTACTATTGTATTCGACAGATCTTAAACAGGTTATAAAATTTAATTCAAACGCATATGGAGTGTTTACAAAATTAATTCCTGAAAAAGATTATGAAGTAGTAATCCAATCAAACAATGAACGAAGGAATGTTTTAGGAAACAATACAAAGAATACTGCAGATGCTGTTCGAGAGTATAAAAAGTTGATGGATGAAGGAATAATTAGTCAAGAAGAGTTCGATAAAAAGAAAAAGGAATTATTAGGATTGTAATATGTAAATAATTGACGAATTATAGTTGAGATATATCAATATTGAAATTTTATGATGTATAATAAAGATGTTGTGGAGAAAATATTTATATTCCACGTAGGTCGGCACATAGATAAGCATGGGGCGCAGGTACGTAAATTAAGTAGGAACTTTTGAGGTATAGCCAACAAATTTACAAGGATTATCTTGCAAGAAACAAAATTTCAGAATTAGTCTGCAAATATTATCTATCAAAAAAGTGCATACAGTATGTCCTAAGGAAAATGAGCGAGTAAGAATATGAGCTGATACTTGGTATTGGCTCCTGGGGACTGCTCTTACCTTACCTGAGGGGTTCCTCACACGCTTATTTTACGCTGTCAATTCGTAAGGATGTTGTTGGCAAAATTGATGATGCGTGATATAATAATTCTTACATGCAAAACACTGTCGTGCCTGTTTTTAGGGGAAGACAGTGTTTTATTTGCAGGATAAACAAACATGAGCATGGAACATGATAATGCGAATGGTTGTTGGCGATTGCGGGAGCATAAAGTGCAAGAGCAATCGGATGGGTTCTAAGAGATCAGATGATGAATACAAGAGAATAGAGGGTGCTTATGCAGCGAAAATCAAGGTTAAAATCGTTATATTTAATATTGTTGTGTATTACTGCCATATTGTTTCTGTTTAGCGGCTGTGCTAAAGATAAAAATGTTGAGGAGAAGGAGCTGGAAGAGGTGCCGGAATATGTTGCGCTGAATGAGGTGGTGCCCGGGAGACCTAATATATACCTGATCGTAAAAGTCTTGGATAGCAACTATTGGGATGTTATCGTAAAAGGTGTTGCTGATGCTGGGTTGGATATGGACTGCAACATCTATTACAGTGGGACTGCTGTGGAAACTGACTGGGAGATGCAGCAGAAGCTCCTGCAGAACGCTGTGGATGCAGGAGCGGACGGTATTGTTTTTGCCCCCAATGACTCTGTCCGTTTGTCGGAGAGCGTAAGTCAGATTCATAACAGCGGTATTCCGGTAGTACTGATAGATACGGTCGTTAATACGACGGATTATGGGATATGCTACATGACGGACAATCTTATAGCCGGACAGACGGCTGCAAAAGAAATGCTAGAACAATTGCATAAAAAGGGGACTTCTGAGGAAGAGGAGGCGTTTGTCGCCATTCAGGTAGGGTCTTCTTCATCACAGACTATAAACGAGCGTCTGGCAGGTTTTTGTTCCTATTGGACAAAAAATGCGCCTGAAAAGTGGCAGATTATTGATGAGGTAAAGAGCAACGAGGGCGATATTGACAGGGCAGTAGAATGTGCGAATTCGTTCTTTGACACGTATAAACAGATCGACGGTGTATTTGGCAGCAACAACGGCTCTACTGTCGGCTTTGCCCGGGTAGTAAAGGAACGTGGAAGAAACGACGTGGTCGTTATTGGATTCGATTATTCTGTTGAAATGGCTGACCTGATTGAGGATGAAAATTATTATGCAGCTACCATGCTGCAGCGGCAGTACGATATGGGATATCTTGGTGTAAAGTCTGTTCTGGATTGTATTAACGGCACTACGCTTAGCTGTAAGTTCCAGGACACGGGCGTTGTGGTGGTCAACTTTGATATGCTCTCGGACGAAGATGTGCAGCAGATCATACAATATAACGAATGAGGGTTTGAGATGAAGATGAAAAAGAAACAGAATTCGGATGCTGTGATTACCAGCTTTCTGGCAGGTCGCCATGGTTCTTATCATAAAATCATTGGTATATACCTTGTAGCCTGTCTGATATGCGTAATGATGATACTTTTGGTGTTTAACCAACTGATTGAAAATCATGATGAAAAGATCGCCGGACAGATGTGTAACCTGATAGCGGAAAAGATAAACAATTCGATCCGTTATATGACCGACTCGGTTGAAAATCTCGCCACGGTTATGTCAGAGTATGATCTTAAGAATACGGAGCAAGCATATCTGCAAATGAAAAACAGCGTGGAAAATTCGGATTATATCAGTATTGGAATTGTTTGCGCCGACGGAACGATTTATGCGCAGGACGAAGAAAAAGAGGAATTTGTCAAGTGGAATCTGACGGATCACAGCAAGCCGTCAAACCATGTTGTATTTTCCGAACCGTTTCGTTCCAGTTTGACCGGGCAGTTGGTATTTGCAATGTTTTCGCCGGTTTATCAGGATGGAGAATTTTTCGGCGATCTCTACCTTACATACCCGCTTGAAGAAATCGAGGAAATGGCGTATACCAAAGCATTCAAGGAGGACACGGAGATCTGGCTTATGGACGCATATTCAGATAATATTATCCGTTGTTCCGGAAATGATGTGTTTCAGAAGGGAAGCTGGTCAAATCTGAAACTCGATAAGAAACGAATTAAGGAGTTCCCGGAATACCAGGCATGGGAAGAGCTTATGCGCAGCGGGGAAGAATCTGGGGCAGTGACTTATACGATTGACGATCTCAGCTATACGCAGGTGTTTGAGACTATTGATTTCATGGAGGGCTGGAGCGTGGTGGTTCGTGTTAAAAGCTCGGCATTGTCTGGCGCGCTGTCTCTGTTCCGGTGGGCCACGGTGCTGTTTTCGCTCACATTGGTACTTGCCTCAGGCATTCTGCTGATGCTCAGTCATCGCCATGAGTCCATGGAAAAGAAACTTTTTGCCAATCTTTCAATTTACGATCCACTGACAAATGTAATTAACCGACGGGCGTTTGAGTACTCTGCGGCGGAAGCTGTCAAAGGCAATGAGCGTGGCATCGGCGCACTGATGTTCTTTGATGTGGATTATTTCAAGCAGGTCAATGATAAATACGGGCATGATGCGGGCGATTTCATTCTGGTGGAATTTGCAAAGCTGCTGATGAAGCATTTCGGTGAGTGCGGTCTGGTATCCCGCTATGGTGGCGATGAGTTTGTGGTACTTGTGAAGGGACTTGGCCGGAACGATGTGGATAAGCGGGTGGAAGAACTGCGTGTTGAAAGTTGTCAGGTGAAGCTGACAGAGGAACAGTGTCCGAATCATGATTTTGAATTGCATTTCAGCTGCGGTATAGCGGCATATCCGGAGCATTCCAAGGATTTTCGGGAATTGACCAAATGTGCGGACAACGCTTTGTATTCGGTCAAGGAAAACGGGAGAAACGGCTACGGCTGGTATGAAAAAAGCAGATGATGTTATGCAATATAATCATATAGAATGGACAGAGTTTACAGTGCAATAAAAGGTACAACTTCAGTTGAACAAAATGGAAATTGGGATCTGGCAAGGAGTTGGCATGAGTGATATTTATAAGGTCAGAAGATTTCAAGAAGGAGATGCAGAAGAAGTATCAGCATTAATATCCAAGACTTTGAGGACAGTAAATATTAAAGACTATTCAGAAGAATATATTGAAGCCAATGTATTATCACATTCCGCAGATGTACTAATGGAACGTGCAAACCAAGGTCATATGTATGTTGTATGCGATAATTAAAAAATTGTTGGCTGTGGTGCAATTGCCGGTTACTGGGGCAGTATAACGGAAAGTATTTTGCTTACTATTTTTGTTCTGCCCGAGTATCAAGGTAGGGAGATTGGAAAACGGATTATTCGAACTCTTGAACAAGATGAATTCTTCAAAAGGGCAAAGCGAATTGAAATTCCTGCATCAATTACAGCGGTAGGGTTTTATAAAAAAATGGGGTATGACTATAAAAATGGTATTGCTGAAATAGATGATGAGCAAGTTTATCGATTAGAAAAGTTTAGATAAATTCCTATTTGGTGGGAAACCAAATAGAGAGCAAAATCGGAATTGAGATTTGTAGAGGTAAGGGAGATAAAGAATGAATAATAGGCATTTGTTTTTAACCTCAAGCGGATTAACAAAGAATATGATAAATTCCTTTTTTAATATTATAGGGAAGTGTCCAGAAGAAACGAAAATACTTTATATTCCAACTGCTGGTATTGAAAATGATAGTGCAAGGGAAGGAATTGCCGTCTGTTTGTATGAACTTTCATTAATGGGAATTCGTTCCGAAAATATATTTGTGTATAATTTAGAATTGATCATATCGAAAGGATATAGTCGTACATATTCGGCATATGTGACAGATGAACATATCGTGAGCAGGCTCATGAGAACAGAAGAATTGAAAGAATTCGATGCAGTTTTTGTTAGTGGTGGGGATTGTGCTGTTCTGTGTCGTGAAATGGTTAGAACAGGATTTGACTGTTTGATTGAACAAGCTGTTAACGATGGTCTTGTATATGTTGGAATCAGTGCAGGGAGTATGTATGTAGCAGGTAACCTGAACGATGGATTAAAGATAATTCCTAATCCGATAATACCACATTGGAATGGTGACAAGTTAGTAAGTTTGCCAATAGGTAGCGAAGAAATTCGACTTGCAGATGGACAGGCGGTTTATATTGAAGGTGAAAATGTTTGCTTAATATAATTCAAAATAAATATCCTGCAAATTTTCATTAATGATTTTTATTTCACAGACTTAATGGCATACTTGACAAGTATATCATATTGTGTTATATTGTTTTATATAATATAAGGCATGATGACTTAAATTTAAAACATTGTATTTGTGTGTTTATTTTTATTTATGCAAGTGAATATCAGTAAACATCCAAAAACAAAGAATTAAATTTAAACTATTACGTCTGACTGAAAAAAAGTGGTGCTTGTATGTGGAAGTATTTTATTTTGTTGTCAGACTATTGTTGTGCCTTTTAGTAAAAATTTACTGGGAGGTGTTTTTTTATGGAAAAAAATGACTTAATCTTTATTCAAGATCAAATTGCCTATAACTTTAAAAACTTAGATTTGCTTCAGCAGGCATTTGTAAGGCGGTCTTATTCAAAGGAAAATGGTGGTGAGGATAACGAGGTTCTGGAATTTATAGGAGATAAAGTTCTTGATTTTACTGTTGTAAAGTTTTTATCTGAAAAATATGGTTATTTTATAAGTGAATGCGATGATTTTGATAAAAACGAAGATTTGGACGAATTTGTGTCAGAATATCATGAGAACAAGTTAACTGAAATCAAAAAGAAATTGGTTGAGAAAAAAACATTGGCACGCAGAATCGATATGCTTGGTCTTGCGGAATATCTGATTATGGGAAAAGGTGATATCAAAAACCGTGTTTATGAAGAAGACTCTGTAAAAGAGGACTTATTTGAAGCGATTCTTGGTGCAGTGGCATTGGATTCACAATGGGATATTTTAGAACTTCAGGATGTTGTTGAGGTAATGCTTGCCCTCGACAGTGAGCTGATAGAAAATACAGCCCAAGATTATGTTGAGCTAATACAGGATTGGACTTGCAAAAAAAATGGAACAATTCCATTATATCATTTAAAGAAAGCAAGTTATCAATCAACATGGTACACTCTTTTTAACGGGATATCACAAAAAATTGACTGGGAAATTGGAGGTAATAACAATAAATTTAATGAAATACAATTTCACTGTCTTCTCAAAATTGATGAAAATTTACCTGTATTTAGAGGGTTTGGAAAGTCCAAGAGTGAGGCGCGAAAAGCTGTTTGCAAAGTTGCGTATGATTATTTGAAAGAGAATAATTTGACATCTTCAATTAAGGATGAGATACGGAACCCCAATAAAGCGGAAGCAATCAATCAGTTAGAAATATTGGCAAGACGTGGATATTTTTCGCTTCCTAAGTATAGTTTCTATCAGGAACACGATGAAAATGGAAATACTGTTTGGGAATGCGAATGTTTTATAGATAAAGAAAATAGAAGTTTTTTTTCAAAATCCTCATCAAAGAAAGATGCAAAAAAATCTTCTGCATTTAAAATGTTGAAATATATATTGGAATATGAAGTGTATTAATTGTGGGTATGATAATATTGAGATATTTGAATTCGATCGAGGTGCTTTTAATACAATGAAAATATATTTAATGAAAGGAGTGTATAATACTATGATTACTTTGATGCGAGGTGTTCGCCTTTAATCTTTTATCAGCAAACAAAGCTACAGAAATGTATGTATAACGTTTCTCTTTTTAATCAGTGTTTACGGTTGAAAGGAGAATATATGAGTTATACAGAAGAAATCAAGAGATATATGAACTGTTTTTGCAAGGTGAAAAGGTTTCAGAATTGGCAGCAGAATATTATCTTTCAGATAAGAGTATATATCGGATTTTAGGCGAAATGAAAAAATAATATGGAACGAGAGAAATCTATGTTGCGGGTTTCTCTCGTTTTTTTCGATTATAAGATGAGAATGACAAACAAATATTCCTATGATATTCTTAAATAAAAAGGAATGGTAAAGAATAAAGAAAAAGGAAGAAGTTGTTTAATTAACAAAATATTTAGGAGGGGAATATGAAAGTTAGATTAAGAAACATGAGTTTACGAGAGTTTGAATCATTTCGTGAATATAGTACAAATGACTATGCAAAAGATTTGATGAAAGAACAAAACATTTCTTCGGAAAGTGCATTAAAGCAGGCAATAACAGAATTTTCGGACATGTTGCTGGAAGGAATAAAAACAAAAGATCATTCATTAATGATGATCGAGGATGAAAACAGAAAGAAGACTGTGGGCATTATTTGGTATTTGTATGAAATTACAGAAGGAACAAAGCAGGTTTTCCTAAACGATTTGCTTATATATGAGGAAGAGCGCAGGAAAGGATATGCCATGGCTGCCTTATCTGAGATGGTGCATAATGCTGCAAAGGCAGGCTGTAGACAAAGTATTATCTATGTGTGGAAACACAATCCTCCAGGAATAAATTTATATACGAAGTGTGGTTATGTTGTATTTAGGGAATTGGATGATGGAATGTACATGAAAAAAGAAATAGGATATTCAAATAATGGAAAGTGATTGTATTTACTGTGAACATTGCTTATAATAGTATTTAGAATGGAGGTGGATGGGATGGATGCATTGAAAAAAGAGGAAATTTATACCATAGATGATATTTATGCTTTGCCAGATGGAGAACGTGCGGAGCTAATTGACGGTCAGATTTATTATATGGCTCCACCAAGTGTGAAACATCAAAGAATTTCTAGTTTTTTGCATAATGAAATATATAATTTTATTAAGAAAAAAAAAGGAGAGTGCGAAGTGTTAGCGGCTCCATTTGCTGTTTTCTTAGATGATGACGATATAAACTATGTAGAGCCAGATATTTCTATTATTTGTGATCCGTCCAAATTAGATGATAAGGGTTGTCATGGTGCGCCTGATTGGGTAATTGAGATTGTCTCTCCAAGCAGTAAGCCAATAGACTATATGACAAAATTATTTAAATATCGTACAGCTGGGGTCAGAGAATACTGGATTGTTGACCCAGACAAACAAATGGTAATGGTTTATGAATTTGAAAAGGATACAGTGGAGCAGTATAATTTTAGAGAAGAAGTACCAGTTGGAATCTATGAAGGATTTTCAATAAAAATGGAATAAGAAGAATGGTATTATTAAAAAAATTCAGAAGGAGGATTTATATATGAGACGGTATGTTATGTTTGCATAGCACTGGCTATTGCAATAAAAAAATAGTTGTTATAGCCAATGCTATTCCTAAAAAAATTAGTTTAGGAGGCAGACATGGGCTATATAAGAGCAGAAGAAATTCTACCTATTGAGGTAATAGAACTGATACAGCAGTATGTTGATGGAAAAAATATTTATATTCCACGCAAGCCATCAAATAGGCAGGCGTGGGGAGCAGGAACACAGATTAAGCAGGAACTTATGATCCGTGATAGACAGATTTACAAGGATTATCTTGCAGGGAGTAAGGTTTCAGAATTAGCTTGTAAATACTATCTGTCGGAGAAGAGCATACAGCGTATCCTAAGAAAAATGAATGAGTAAAAATATGAGCTGATACTTGGTATCGGCTCATATTTTTTTCTAAAAATGCGTGAGGTGGTATGTGATATTAAAGCATGTTATTCTAAATCATAGAAGTGGAAATACAAAAAAGATGAGGAGGAAAACAAATATGCAAATACTTGAAAAATATTTGCAGGATATAAATCAATTGAGTTATGATACGTCGAACATTATAGCCAGAAAA
>CAMWKN010000028.1 GCA_947174825.1 uncultured Clostridium sp. | reverse complement strand
TATGTATAAAACTTTGTTCTCCTAGCAGATATTATATTGAACATTTTTATTTTCTTCTTTCATCCTGCGTATTACCTTAGAGTCACTCTCAGAAATCTCCTGCATCTCTGATACAACTTCCCGCAAGGTTCCCAGCATTCCCTGGCTATCTACCCATACTGTCAAGGTGTCTGCGGTAACCTTGGTATCAAACATAATATTTTTCGCTCCATGCACAGCATTGTACACCAGCGTTCCTCCAACACCAATGGCAATCACCAATAAAACAGACACCATGGCAATCCAGCCACGGGTACGCCTTTGACGCTCTATCTTTTCCTGCGGATATTCTGCCCGTCTGCGTCCATGTAAGGCATCACTAAGTTGATTCATATTCTGAATACGCAGCTCTGTCCGCACCGCCATGGCTTCCATAACAACCCGGTCCAGTGACGAATCAATTCTGATGCCGGTTTCCAACGGAGACCGTAAAGTATCCTGAT
Organism: uncultured Clostridium sp.; assembly: GCA_947174825.1. Next base: position 8,923 of record CAMWKN010000028.1, on the reverse strand, counting down.
GATACCGTTCCCGACCATCCTGTGGCGGGACTCCTGTAAGCATGTGATACAGAATTGCCCCAATAGAATAAATATCTGTATAAAATCCCTGGTTCTCCTCCACATCTGCATATTGCTCTGGTGCCGTATAGCCAGGTTTAATCACTTTCTCCTCAATAGTCTGGGAATCCTCTATATGCGCGGATCCAAAATCAAACAATTTAATGGAATAATCCGCTGCGATAAAAATATTATCCGGACTGACATCTCTGTGAATAATTCCTATGGCATGCAATTTTTTTACAGCTTCTATAATAGATTCTGTAATCTTACACGCTGTCTCTGCATCCAATCGCCCACACTGTTCCAGATAATCCTGCAATAGAGGATCATCCACATATTCCATAATAATATAGGCTGTATTATTTTCTTCAAAAAAATCGTAGACATTAACAATGTCCTTTGCCTTTCCAAATCTGGCAATGCTGCGTGCCTCCATCAGAAAACGCTGCACTTTATCCCGATACTGGTGCCCCTGATTTTGCGTCAGAAGCCAAACCCGCTTCTCTCCGGCAGCTCTGGATACGAATCCCATCGGAAAGAATTCTTTAACAGCTACCACAACTCCCAGAGTGCTGTCATAACAACGATAGGTAATCCCGTAATTTCCTACGCCGATCACGGTTCCTACAATGAAATGTTTGCCCAACACAGTGCCAGGAGATAAATAATATGGCTGTGCCGGATCTGCGCCCTCTGCAAAGCCACAATTCGGACAAATCCTCGACTGACCTTTGAGCTGGAAACAATTCAAACACAACTCAGCCATTTTCATATCCCTCCTTACGCATACAGCAAACTATTGTAACCCTAATGCAACGCATAAGCAAACATTAACCGTCGTACTAATACACCGCTACTCCAGACGAAATCGATTCGTCCGATCCCCAATATCAATCAATGTTCCCGGTTCCAGCGCAATCTCAACATTTTTAGGCAGTCTGGTTGGTGCCCCATTGATAAAACAACCATTACTGGATCGATCTTCTACATAATATTTCCGTTTCTGCGCATACCAGGTTATCAGACAATGATTTCTACTAATATGAGATGCATTGGTAAAGACCAGATCATTTGCCAAATCTCTACCCAGACGCAGGGTTTCCCCATCTCCGAAAGCTATTTCCTTGCCTGCAAATACACCTGCTATCCCAACCATGACACCTCTTGGCGAAGCCGCTGCCACTTCTGTTTCTTCTCGCTTTGCTTCTACAGCAACTGCAATACTTTCCAGAGGCAAATTAATTTCTGTCTGTGTTTGAGATATGGTATGGCTCTCTATATGAGGTATCTGTCTCATCGGATCCGTCTGTGTATAAGATACGCCATCTTCATCCGAAAAAGAAGAGACTGCTTTTCTAGGCACAGACGGCATCCCCAATGCCTCCCCCGCTACCGTTTTCCCCGACTGTAAGGAAGAATATGGCGCAGCAGCCATTGCTGTATGCTTACCATTCTTAGCCTTACGTGAAAACGAAACCATTGGAATCACATACATTGCCAGAGAAACAAGAACGACCAACAACAGTAACCACATACCAATTCCACGATGATACTGCTGGGCTGTATTTAAGCGTTTTGGCCACAAAAAAATAGTTCCAACAAAAAACTGGCATAAATAAAGACATAAAGACACCACACCGGCAACTCTGACATATTTCCCATAAAACTGTTCTACCAGAGTACAGACACCTGCAAATATCGCCAAAACTAACGGCAGAACTACCAATAAAACAGTCATAAAAGGGGCGAAGCCGGATGCCGGTGATGCACCGACTCCGGTTCGCGATATCAAATATCCCTGGACAAATGATAATTGTGAATATACTTGTTCCGGATAATTTTCCTGCCATATCGTTACAACTGGCAAAAAGATCAGTAACACATTAGACAGCAAGAAAATCCCCTGTGGTATCCGAAACTTATCCATAGAACGATTCATCCTATCCCCCATTCCATTTTACACACAACGGAAACAGCTATTCTGGCAAGTCCTGTGCTACATAATAGATCAATTACATCTGTTCCTGTAGCCTGCGGATTACTTCTGACCAGTTATGCTGTTCATCACACAACGGTATAAACCACAGTTCAATATCACCAATCACAATAACATCATATGGCTTTAACGGCATCGGTAATAACACTACTTCATCATTAACATATACCAGCTCATTGGATTCTCCTGGCTGTATAAAATATTTATGATGTTTCGGTTCATAAATCACAATAGCATGTTTATTGCGGGAAACACTCTTATCTCCCGTCAAAGCAACATCCATTCCGGCATCCCTGCCGATATAATTTTTACCTACCCTTAAATGGAAATCCTGTCCAATATGAACTCCATTTAATGCAATCAACCATCCTACACAAGGAGTCGGCAAAGCCTGTGCCGGCTGTAATGGCGGTGCTGTGAACACATCTGGCTCTGGCACATTCTCGGTACCTTCGGAGAAAGCCGCATCCGATCCTGTCGGCATATCTGAAGATGGTGCCGCTGGTTCTGGCGTAACTGCTTCCGGCACAACCGGTGTAGCAGGTGCTTTGGAAACAAATATCTCATCATAAAACGCTACCGTATGTTCATCATCGTCATCATCTGCCGAAGCACCAAACATGGCAGCTGCAGGAGAAGGTACAGACGACGGCATTGCTTCTGGCTCTGGAATGGATGCAGCTGCAGATTCCGGCATCACAAATGGTCCCAGATCTGTTTCATCCACAATTTCCGTCGGTTTGTCTTCTGATTCCGGATCAACGACACCAGATACCGGTTCCCCTGTCGGAATCTCCTCCACACTAGGCTGCGGCGTTTCCCATGTAACCCCTGCAGATTCAAATGACGTTGCGTCAGACTCGGCGGTTGGCTCTAAAGGTGCAAATGCCCCCGGTGATACAAAGGAATCCGATTCCGTACTTGCTTCTGGTGCTGCTGCAAATGGCTCCGATTCTGCCACAGGTTCTGCTGCTACAAAGGGCTCCGGTTCTGCTGGAGCTTCCGCTGCTCCAAATGGCTCTGGTTCTGCTGGCGCTTCCAGTTCTGCAAACGGCTCTGGTTCTGCTGGTGCCTCCGATTCCACAAGTGGTTCCGGTTCTGCGAATGATCCAGACTCTGCCGACGCCTCTGATGTATCCAACGGTTCCGTCTCTATTGTTGCCTCAGATTCCGTACTTTCTGGCTCATCCCCTTCATATTTAGAAAATAGTTCAAATTCTTCCTCTGGCTCATCAACCGGTTTTTCCTCTACTCTCTCAGACTCTCCCGTAAATCCATCATCAAAATCCAGTGGAGTATCAAAACTTGGCTGTGACTGGATATCAAAATCTGCTTCTGCTGCCTCGACATCACTCGACGGCTCTTCCTCCTCCGAAATGTCCACTGGAGGTTCTGCCGATGTTGCCTCCGTCGGAGCCAATGGCTCTGCTACAGGCATCTCTGCCTCTACCGAAGATATTGGCTCTGCTGCCGGCATCTCTGCCTCTACCGAAGATATCGGCTCTGCTGCTGGTGGCTCTGGCTCTGCTGGAGATGCTGTTTCTGGCGCTGGTACCTCTGCCGGTGTCCACTCCAACGGAACGGTCATATCATCATCATGCTCAATCTTAGACATAGCTGGTTTCGGTGCAGATGGAGTACCCCCAAAAATCGCATTCACATCTAACTTAGATCCCCCTGCACAATGAGGACAGCTTTCAAACTTTTCTTCATCATAAAAGTGTCCATTTACACATTTTGTTAACTTCATTTCATCTCTCCTCCATTATATAGTTTCCTGATACTGTAATACTGCTACGGTCGTATTGTCCTGAGACCGCATATTTTGTTCTACGGCAGTCTCAACCAGCTTTTTTGCTCTGTCCTCAACCGAAGAATTGTCACTTAATATATCCTTGATCTGCTCCTCTGACAACACCTTTGTCATACCATCACTGGTCAGCAGAATGATATCACCTGACTGTAACACAAATGGATCCATATTCACATCCAGCAGACTTACATTACCTATCCCCAAAAAACTGATCAACGCTTCCCTCTGTCGGTTTGCATTTGCCTCCTCCTGTGTAATCTGCCCTTGATCCACCATACCTTGCAACCGCAGCATATAATTGTGATCTCTCGTAACCTGTGTCAATGTCTCTTCCCGAAGAATATAGATCCTGCTATCCCCTACCGATGCCCAATATAGTTGACTATTTTCCACTAATACCGCTACCATGGTAGTCCCGGATCCCCTTCCATTTTCTTTGGGAAAATCATTAATTGTTTTATCAATGGTTTTAATTCCGCTAATGAAAAAATTCGGAATATTAACCTCTGGATCCTCTTGTATCTGTTCGAAGGTATCTTTAATCATCTGTATCGCTGTCGCACTAGCCTGACCACCATTTGCCATGCCACCCATACCATCACAGATCACAGCTAACACCCGTTTTTTCTGCGTCAATGATACTGCTCCCTCTGCAGAAAGATAAACCGCATCCTCCTGTGTCAAACGATCTCCGATTACACTGTATGATGCCATTGTAATTTCCGGCTTTTTCTGTTTCTCCGCAGATTTATGTATTTTCTTTTTTGAAGCTGATGCAGCCTTTGCAGACCGTTTTTTTCTATTATGACGCAACCGTTACTTCACCTCCAAAAAAAGTTCATATCGTTTTGATACCAAATATAATTTTCCACCAGGCTTCACATTTGTAGAACGACCTTTGCCAATCAATCCATTTTCTGTATATGTGCCATTGGCTGATTTATCCGTCACCACAAAACATCCCTTGTAACTGTCATATCGTACCATACAGTGGATCCGGCTGACATCCGGTCCCTGCACACAAATCTCGCAATCGTTAGATGACCTGCCCATATGAATATCCTGGTCTGCCTCAAATTTCCACTGTCGACTTTCTCCCTCCACATTTAATTTTAAATATGGTACCGGAATTGCAATTCCTTCTGCTTTCTTTAACTCCTTGACAAGTCCTGTCATGCTTTGAATACGATCCTTGTAATCCAAAACCATGGCATGCGCCATAACCTGACTGATCTTCTCCGATAATGCAGAATTTCTCTCATGCAATGGTATCAGAGTATCATCTTTGAGCCGATTCATGGACGGAACTGGCTGTTTGCCTGTTACCATATAATAATAAGTGGCTGCCAGTGCATAAACATCTGTCCATGGTCCCTGCTGCCCCTTGTCGTCATACTGCTCCGGTGGCGCAAACCCTGGTTTCACCAATACAGACATGCTTTTCCGATCATGACCGGAATACTGACGAATCGCACCAAAATCAATCAGTTTCAAGCGATTATCATCCATGATCATTACATTGTCCGGACTGATATCCCGATGCAATAAGCCTAATTCATGTAATTCCTGCAATGGACCAGCAAGCCCCTTAACAACCGATAACGCCTGCTTTTCATCGAACAATCTGCCCTTCTTATTCATATATTCTGCCAAAGTCATTCCCTGCAGAAACTCCATAACTATGTATGCAGTATTGTTCTCGCGAAAAAAATCAGACACGTTTACAATAACCGGATCTGTCGTCATGGTCCCCAATACTCTCGCCTCATTGACAAACACTTCCAGTCCCCTGTGATACATCTCTGCCCGATCCGAATCCTTGAATTTGACACGCATATGATCGTCCATCCGTCTAACCCATTCCCGCGGAAAAAATTCCTTAACCGCACGAGTCTTGGTGGTCTTGTCATCATATGCCAGATAGGTAATACCAAAACCTCCGCTGCCCAATACACGCCCCACATAATACCGGTCTTTTAGAATATGGCCCTCTAACAAAGCAGTTTCATTTCGTGGTTTTCTCTCCACATAACCACATTCCTTGCATGTCCCTCCTGGTTCATAACAATCCGGCCGAAAGCAATTTGGACATAATTTTTTCTCCAACAATACCTAAACTCCTCCATTCACACAGTGGAGAGCTCTCCCTTCTCTCCACTGCTTATGCTTAAATTTCGGGGAAAATCTACTTCCCCCATCCTTCTCTTTCCTTGGCCTTATGGGAACAGTTGCCATATGCACGGCAAGTTCCCCAATGTTAATTATATCAACAGAAACGCACTTTGTAAACACAAAAAAATACAACAATTTATCCATAAGAAAAGCACCTGAAATTCCATTTTTAAGAATTCCAGATGCTTCTATTCCTTATATTCCCAGTTAGCTAAAGACTATTTCTTTTTATATTTTGCCTTTTTGCTAATTCCTGATTTTTTGAACAGTTTCTTGTACGCTTTTGCTTTCTTCTTTGGTACTATAACAGTAATCTTCTTAGAACCTTTCGCAAATGCTTTTTTACCAATGCTCTTTAATACTTTGGACTTAACTGTTACCTTGGTAAGTTTCTTACATCCGTTAAACGCATTCTTACCAATGGATTTCACATTCTTTCCAATGATAACAGATTTTAATTTCTTATTTCCTTTGAATGCATTTGCTTTAATACTGGTTACTTTATATTTCTTACCGCTAACCGTAACGGTATCCGGTACTGTAACTGTCTTGGCATTTTTTGCCTTGGACATTGCCACTTCACCGCCGGACGCACCGGAAGCAGTAACCACAAAATCACAACCTGCGCTAGATACTTTGGTATTCGTAGCTGGAATATCATTTACCGGCTTCGGTGTCGCCTGTGTCTGTTGTGTATTTGGTGGTGTCTGTGTTGGGGTAGACGAAACTCCCTTGACAGTTACTGTAATCTTTTTCTGAATAGAAGAATCTATTGCAGAAACGATGGTAATAGTACATGTTCCAACACCAATCGCAGTAACCTGTCCGGTATTACTTACCCTGGCAACCTTTTCATCACTGGACATATAGGTTACCTCTTTCTCACGATCACTAACCGTACTTGGCGTAAAACTCAATGTAATTGCTTTGGTAGCACCAACATAATCCAAAGTAAGATCTGCAGCATTAATCCCTGTCAAAGAATATGCATAACCAGAAATCGTCAGATTAAATTTCGTCTCTACTGGTGCTTTTCCCTCAGCAACATATGATGCAGTAATAATTACAGGTTCTGTGCCTGTCTCTGCCAGTGCCGTTACTGTACCCTTAGAATCTACGGTTGCTTTAGATGTGTCACCACTAGTCCATGTTGTTTCTCCAGATAAAGTAGTCACATTTGGCGCATCATACTCAGATGCATATAAAGTGAATGTCTGACCTACTTTACATGTTCCTGCATTATTTGATGTATTTGTTAAAACCGTAGAACCATCAGCTGACGGCTTCTCTGCCAAGGTCTTAATGCTTTTGCCTTCTACTTTACCTACCGTAAAGTCTATACTGTCTGTATTGGTTCCAGAAACAGCCGTTGCTGTAATCACTTTTCCGCCTGAAGTATTTTTTGTCGTAATAACACCGGTCTTGCTATTAATCACTGCAATGCTATCCAGATCCGGATCATTGCCCGCAGGATCTTTCCAAGCTAAAGACCAGCTTAAATTAGAAATTCCAAATCCATTTGTGATTGGTTGCACACTGACTGGTACCGCATTCTGTTTTCCATCAATGACACCATCCGTATTAATCAGATTCTGTGCCTCCGCCTCTGTAAAGCTAAGAGAAAACTCTCCTGTCATGATATCCTTATTGACATAAAGTGTAAATGTTTTTACATTACTCTTATTAATCGCACCTGATGCGGTAACAGTAACAATTCCTGATGATAAACCATTGATTCGATAGCTCTTTAATTGCGAATCACTAAACTCCTCTGCAATCGTTTTATCAGAAATTTCATATTCTATATATGGATCCCTTGCTGTTATTTCATCAACGGAACTGAATTCGGTACCCTTCAGCTCGAAAAATCCCGGATCAGCAGCTTCACCCTGCCGAATATGCACAACTTCCTTCACAGCATCTCTCAAATCATATTCTCCGTCACTTCCCTTTCTAACAGAAAAATCTGATTTTAATTTATTCGATGGAGACAGGAAACGGAAATAATATGGCTCACCATTATTTATAGTAACGGATTCCCCACCTTCTCCCTTTGCATCCATTGTTAATACAAAGTATCCGATGCCAGTCTTTTTCAAAGTATCATTTGCAACCAAAGCTTTGTCGTTCTGATTTACATAGGTTGCATTTTCTAAAAGTTCCGTATTCGTATATTTCTTTGTTGTTGCTTCTTTGCCAAATGTAGCATCTGGCAACTTACTTAAGTAATAAGAAATCTTATAAGCACCACCTTTTGAAAATTGGTATTCCTCCTTTGATTCCTCAAAAGAACATACTCCCACATTATCCGAAAAAGTCGCAGCACTTAAATCCAGATTTCCATTATCACTCTCAAAGTAGTATACATCTGCCTTAACGTTCTTATCATACACCTTCCTATAATTAATATCTGACTTCCAGCCAGCTTTTTCAAAATCCAGGTAAAGATTATCCGCCTTTGCTAACTGATCCGTATTAAAACGCAATCTCAAATCCCGAATATGTGCCGCACTGGAATCTGTTGACAAATAATATGTTCCTCTTAAGGTAATCGCATTTGCATCTTTAGGCTTTGTATCCTTCGCTGTTTCCACATAAATATGACGACCTGAAATCTCTGATTGATTAGTACCTTCTTTCTGATCCTCAGAAATATAGATGGTTGCCACCTCATAATGTCCCTCTTTATCTTGTATCTTATATGCTTTATAACCTTTAATCTCAGAAGCAACTTCCGCTGTCAGATTTTCATCGTTTTCCATTACATCCCAGGTTAATTTTGTAATGGTTTTCTGCTGTCCACCTACTAAAGTAATCTTTTCATTCGTCTCTAAATCAAAATTAACAGCCTGATTCATTTTCAAAGTATAGTCATAATAGGTCTTGTGATCTGTTTCGCC
>CAMWKN010000027.1 GCA_947174825.1 uncultured Clostridium sp. | reverse complement strand
TATATATATAGGGCTGATTTTATCATCTTGATCTAAAAATAATACATAATCACCTGACGAATGAAGTAACCCCTGCACTCTCGAAAAATGAATACCGCAATTCTGTTTATTTGTTATTTCAATCCATGAAATATTTCTCATCCACTGCTCTTTAATCTCCAGTTTCTCAACGGGGAAATCATTAACCAAAATTATCTCAATGCTTATCGGTTCGATTTTATTGGCAGTTCTCCAATTTTCCTCCAATATATACGCTAAATATGGTATAAACGAATTTCCTTTGTATATAGGTATTATTACACTTATTTTTCTTTTCATTGTTACACCTCAGATATAGCCTGCTTCACACCATATGATTTTTTCCTTTGAAACACCCCGCTTTTGTAAATCTGCCATTATCGTACCCGCGATTTCTTTATTAGCAAGGGCAATCAATACCATGTCATACTGCATATCATTAATAGTATCCAATGAAGATACTTCTTTGCCCGTTTCTTTTAACTTCTGATATTCCTTATCTACCCACCCTGCCAAATAACAATAATGACTCTCTTTCAAAAAATTGTAATAGTCTGTTCCAACCTTGCCCGCTCCATACAAAATAATTTTCTGATTTCTCTGAATATACTCAACCGGAAAATGATAGTAGTATTCCCTGTCTTTTAATTCCAAACGGCTGTCAAATTCATACTGTGAACATATCCCCTCTTCCATTTCCAGCATCTCGTCAAACAGAGTCTCTATTTGATATATATAATTGGGCAGCTTAAAGCGTTCTATTGATGCCTCACACCCCTTTTTTATCTCATCTTTATCCCGCTCCAGCCAGTATACAATCGCTTCTGCCGCCTGTTCATCCGTTTCAATCACTTTCCCGCAGAGTCCGCCATCTGCCAGAGTTGTTGCGCCCCCTATGTAAGAAGATACGAACGGTTTACCTAAAGAAACGCTTTCCAGCAGAGACATGCTAAATCCCTCGGATCCGGATAACAGACAACTCACGTCACATTGTGCCATAACGGGAAACGGATTCTGATGATACCCTAAAAAATGTATATATTCCGACATCCCTTTTTGTGATGAAAACAGTTCTATTTCTTTTGACAGCTCACCCTGCCCCAAATAATATAAGTGCACATGCCTGCCGGTCTTATGCAATATTTCCAATACATTCACCAACCGCACAGGATTTTTGCGCTCTTCAAGCCTGCCGACAAACAGGATATTGGGATGCTCCAATACAATTCCCGTAGTTTCTCCCGCTTTTCGCTTTACCGTATCCGTGTCCACTCCATTACAGATTTCCACTAATTTATCTGTGTGCATGGGACAAAGTTCCTTTATCGACTCTGTTGTCAGTCTGCTTATTGACACAATCTTTTGAGCCTTCTTAAAAGCTTCGTTCTGCAGACGCAGATATTTCTCTGCTTTTTTTTCCTTAAGATCATAAATGTCACTATGAATCCAGGCAACACATCTTTTCCCCTTTGGAAGCAGAAAGCTGGGTATCTGATAATTGAAAGATACGTACAGATCATAATCCGACGGAATATATTTGGCAATCATCCTGTCAGGATCATTCAACAAATAGTAATACTTCTTCAATCTCTCCGGATCTGCCTCGGAAGTAACTGCCCCCAAATATGCAATGCTTTCATTGAGTGGTTCCTTTTTAATACCCGCATAATAATACTCCAAAATCCCAATCTCATATTTTTGCGGATTCAGGTGGTTTACAATTGTGGTCAGAAGTGCTTCTGCTCCTCCCCCATAACTGTAGGACCAGATGATAAATAGTATCCTCTTTTTCATATCTTCCCCTGTTTTGCAGTTCTAACCGCACTAAATACAATCGGTTACCGTAACATAACTCTTTATCTTTCCCCAAAGCTCATCCTTCACACTCTGATCCTGAATAAGCTTGTCATTATGATCGCAAATCCTGATTACACCATCGGAATACACAATCAGCTTACGACCGTCTCTGAATACAAATGCTTCAAAAGCTTTAAGTTCCTGCTGTTTTCCTGCTTTCCCGTAAATAAACCGGAAATCAGGATTATATATTTCCGAACGCTGTATTTTTATAAATTCATTATTCGGTTCAGTAAAAGCCTCTTTTCTCAAAAGTGAACATACAATTTCATTTATTGACATAAGTGTCATTAAATTGTTACTGATTCCTGTCACTGTTTCAGGAGACTTTATTGCCAAAGGAATCCGGATCAGATCCTCATGGTAGGAATACTTGGCCGCTTCCACATCATAAGGCAGTGTTTCCGGCGGTATCAGAATATTCCCGTGGTCCGCATACAGAACCAGTCGACATGGAATCAGCTCCAAAAAAGGATATAATACTCTGTCTAAATACTTTAGTGCATCTGTATGCTGCTTCCCATAATCTGTACGGATCTTACCTCCGTTCCTTTCAAGATAGTCGAACATGATATTACTTCCATCCGCTATCAGTTCCTCTTCCGTATCCGGATTAGGATATGAATAATGACTTTCATATAAAACATGGATGTAAAACAATCCGTTTTCTTCTTTTTCCGCATCCAAAATAAAACTCCACATTTTTTCAGTCGCGGTCTGGCTTTCACATATAAGCTTAATTTCTTCTGCATCAATATATTGTATAGAATCCGTATAGAAAAAGATATTTCTATTCTGCCTGACAGCCTCCAGAAAAAATCTGCAGCTTTTTGCATCTATGATATTTGATTCATAATACTTTGTTCGCAGATCACTGTTTTCACTGTACGCCGGCACCAGACTTTCAAAGGTGGATGTCGATACCGCATAAGCTTTCTCATAGAACCTTGTATTCCTCATTAAATACCGCTTAGTATTCGGCATACACTCTCCCAAAACATCCTGTCTGCGCAGACCGTCAATACATAACATGATCACATTATCCTGAGATATATTGGAAATCTCACTCAGCTCCAATTGATAAATTTTCTCTAAGTCGTTTCTCAACTCAGAATATAACGGCCTCTCATTCAACTCTGACAATTTCTTCGTATAGTCAATTGCTGATTGAAAATCCTTGATACTGATGTACTCACTAATGATATTCCGATATAGGTTTTCGCAATCTTGGCCCTGGTCAAGCTTTCTTTTCAATTGATTTATTTTTTTGTACCTGTCATATGGGTGACTGCGCGCATAATAGCTACGGTCCAATACAAATCCCCGGTTTTCCAGTTCTTCGTATAAGTCCAGATATTTAATATTGGGATAATCTCTTTTTAAAATGTCTTTAATTTCATCTTTATACTGATAGGAGGAAATTATAATACCGTCTATGGCACTGTCTTGAATCTGATGACTGTTTATTATATGAAAACCGCTTTCTTCCTTATTTCCATAGTTTTCATCAATAATGAATTTTACCCGCTTCATCTCAAACATGAAATCTGTCATCAACATACGGGTATGCTTTCCATAACACCAAATAGCCGGGTTCGTGCATTTTGATATGAATTGTACCAATGAATCCCTGACAATCCGATGGATCCCGTTCGCATTATATGATTCCAAAAAAGGATATTTACTTAATAACCAATCATATTGTTCAACCAGTCCCATATACTTTCACCCCATCAGTTCATTTCATCAAATATCGACCCCGGTCTTTCCCATAGTATCATCTTGTCCGGTATCCCTCTTTGTTCCATTAATTCAAATTTTATCTGTTTTGCCTTATCCTCATCCTTAATTGCAACAAGTATGATATCATATTGCCATTCATCTAATTGTGTAACCGGCTGCACCTCAGCATAATCGAAATGATATCTTTGATATTTTAAGTCCACCCATCCCACAATCGTACAGGAAGAATATCTGCTTATCTGTGCATAGTATCCTTGCCCAACACTACCTGCCCCATAAATCACAACCCTTTTTCCCTTTATAGTGGCCGTGTCTCGCAGATAATAAAACGATATGTCTTCTACACATCTTCCTATTTTTTTAATTGCCCTCATCACACTTCTCGCAGTATCAGTTTCCAGATAGAAGCGTAAACCTTCATATTCACCATATTGTATAAATAAATTCTTCAAGGCATGATAACGTTCTGATATTTTAATAATAGCAGAGACACAAGTCGTGTCTGTCAGGGATCCCTGTCTGCGGACATAATGGTACATCGCTGATTTATTCAGGCATACACTGTTTCCTTCCAGCAGGCAGACGCTTAAACAAAGTAAGTCCTCTCCATATGACAGTTCACTCGGAACTTTTGCATGACACTTCCGAATAAACTCCCTTTTAAATAATTTGGACCATATACTGGGAGTTATATGAATAACGTCACTCTTTCCCAATATACCTTCAATAAAATATCGTTTTGACTCTCTTGACAATTCATATTTTGCCGTTTCGAAACTGCCATATATGGTACCGGTATTTTCCCATTCTTCCATAAAGCCCATATGTACAAAGTCCACATCATTTTTCATCATATCTTGCAACAGAACTTCATAATATTCTGTATCAATGTAGTCATCTCCATCCACAAAACCCACATAGTTTCCGTTGGCCGCTGCCAATCCTGCATTTCTTGCAGATGTCGGTCCCTCATTCTCTTTATGTATGACCTGTATACGTGCATCCTTCTCTGCATATTTGTCGCAGATTTCTCCGGAAGTATCCGTGGACCCGTCATCCACTAAAATGATCTGAATATTCTTATATGTTTGTTCCGTGATACTCTCTATACATTTTGATATATATTTTTCAATATTAAATACCGAAACAATGACACTGATTAGCGGCTTATTAACAATCACAGGTTCTCCTCCCATAATGCACAATTCTCCGGTAATGCATGTGCTTAGTCGCTCCACCTCTCCTCAAGGCATTAGCACTTCATTAACCGCTAAATTGTATTGTAAATATGCAAAAATATCTATGGCAGTCACGCTTTCAAAAATCTGCTCCAAACTATTTATGATATCACCATAATACTCCCCCACTGTGATCAGGAAGACAGGATTCTCGACATTACTTTTTATCCACTCAGAGTTCCTGACGACATCTCCCGACTCTGTTTTTTTATCCCATAGCTCATTATTGTTGTCACCCACAAAATATTTTGCACCCCAACTCTTTATCATTGTGATAATCGGTATCCCTTTTTGTCCGGCCCCCCAAATAACCATGTCTTTTTTCTGCTCTTGGATTTTATTTACCAATTGCATAATTTTGTTTTTCCTGTCGGGATAGCCTGTTCTTTTATTGTCAGAGCAATATTGCTCCCAACTCCTGTTCATAAAAGTATCGAACTTTTTGATAAATTCCATTCCCAAAATATAATCCATTCTTGATATATGATTGAAAAACAGAGTTTCATCAAAATTATAATTTCCCCACTTTCCGACTGCATTTTGCAAGGGTGTCAGGTCTTTTCCTTTATACATCTCCTTTCTCTTTAAAAATGTCTTTGCGGCAGATACTATCCTGTTAAAAATAAAATCATCTAATAATGTTTTATCATAACCGTTATATAATCTGACCCGCTTTGCATTTTCTACCAATACCTCCAGCGCTTTTAATATATGGGATATTCCGTCTATATCTAAGGACTGTGTTGTCGAGCCTGAATGAACCCTTCTGAAATATAACGGTTCATTTAGCAATGCCTTCTTTGTAGCTGACATATACCACAGTGGAACTACTGATGTGTCTTCATGGTATAAATGCAACGGATAAAGCAGGTTATTTTTTTGTATGATTTCTCTTTTTATAAGCAAATAGCACTGTGTTGTAAAATGTATAACCGACTTTTTCCTGCTAAAATCATAAGGCTTAAACACATTAAAATACATTAACCTGCCGTTTTGTATCCTGTAGCCATTCGTACTGACAATATCCAGGCCGTCTTTAATGCATAGAGAATACAATTTTTCACACATCGTTTCATCTATATAATCATCTGCGTCTACAAAGCAAAGGTATTCGCCTTTGGCAATTTCAATTCCCCTGTTTCTTGCCCCTCCCTGTCGTATGTTTTCTTTCAAAAATATGGAAATTATCTTCTCCGGATAAATTTCACTGTATCGTTTCATAATTTTTCCCGAATTGTCTGGTGATGCATCATTAATCAGAATAATCTCAATATCTTTCATGGTTTGGTTCAGACATGAATTTATGCACTGTTCCAAATAATCTTCCGCCTTATACACAGGAATAATAATGCTTACCTTTACCATATTATTTCCCCCACTGTTTCCCTGCTTACAATACTTAAAAAGCAATTATAAACAGATGTTTGTCATTATTCTTCAAAAAATATTTGTCCGTTCCTGATTCCATTCTCCTTCAATACCGACACAATCCCGTCCCTGCTTTCGGGTGAGGTACAGATATAAAAGCATGCCTTTCCGAATTGTCTTATTGCATCTTCAGGAGATATAATCTCTTCATCCAAAAACTTTAGTCCCTGCTTCAAAATATCCTTATCAACAAATACAATCTGTCGTTTTTGTGATTTTAACTTATAAAATAGGTTCTCTGCTTTTTTTCCAATCCCCCAGATAACGGTGTCTGTATTATCTGTCCGACAGATCCGTTTTTCCCCTATCTTATCGGAAATCCTCATATCTCTTTTAATATTCTCAATATAAGGAAGATATGCTTTTTCCGTACTTTCATACAATATTGTCAGATAAGTCTTTAACAGCTCTCTGTGAGCTTCACAGGAGAACAGATTTTTAGCCAGACAGTTTCTCTTTTCATCCTGTGCCGTGATTATTTGCTTACACAAATTATCGAAATATTTCTTTCCGCTTACAACCGTCCATCCCTTAAACAAATTTTTCAAATGCTCATCATCCTGAATAACATCAGACAATACTTCCAAATACGGCAGAAAATCTTTTTTGTCTATCAAAGAAAAATCATGTCCGCAGGTATCAAATTTATATGGAACAATTTCAAATTCCGTCAATGAATCTTTCTGCAGCTTCAGTCTGGCAACGTATCCGTATCTCCAACCTTCAAAAAACGTTTCGCAATCTCTGGGAAAAAAGAAATTTCCCACGCTGTAAATAATCGGCGCATTATGATAAATTTCATATCCCTGCGGACAATGAGAGTGCATACCGATTACTGCATCCGCGCCCATATCAATCAAATCACGGTATCTGTACTTTTGTTCCGGAGTGGGATACGGATAATTTTCCGTACCTCCATGAAAGATGACAATGGCAAAATCTGACCAACTACTCTCCTTGTCCAATATCCGCCTGATACTCTCTCTATCATATCCGGCAGCTCCCATTTTCCCATCTTCTGCAATCCCAAATTCATTCTCGCACACGGAAATAAATGACAACTTAATTCCCTTTATTATTTTTCTGATTGCTTCATGTGTCCTTTCATATTCATCAGAACTACCCACATAATCCTTATTTAAATTTTCCAGTACTTTGATTGTATCAATTATTCCTTTTTCTCCATAATCACCCAAATGATTATTGGCTAAGGTATAGCAATCTATTTGCAGCTTTTCAAAAAAAGCAACACTGCCCTCCTGCATTTTCAGATTTGGACCTGACTTTTTTATCCGTACCGCTGAGCTTCCAAAACAAAACGGAGATTCCATGTTTGCAATCCTATAATCGGATTGACCTATTGCATCATTTATTTTTTCAGCTATAGTTTCCAAACAGTTTCTGTCAAAATCAACATTTGCCAATGAAATGTCACCCAAAATATCAATAGCAATTTGCATCTGCATCATCTCCAGACCAATTCAGGTTTTATTATCGTATTCTCGTTTTTCAGGTAATTCGATCCAATCTCCCAAAATCTTATCCCATTCAATCGGTATAATTTTTTCCAGTCCGCTTCCATGATAAAACGTCATTTCTCCCACTATCGGTTTATCCTCAATTACATAAAAATCAATTCGGACATGCGGAATACCTATTGACAATTTCTCTGCAATTTCAATCATTTCATCAAAACATATTGGTTTCCTGATTATTCTCTCCGGCTCTGTTGGAAACTCAATCACTAACGGAATATATTCCCATTGTCTGTTATATACATTTCTTTTATGCTCTACAAAACGGTCAAAATCCACCTGTATCAGTTTAACGCTACCATTAAAACAAAAAAATTTGTAATCCTTCAATTCTGTACCGGATGAATCACATAAATATTTTTCTGCTATAATTTGTGGTCTCACATTTTTATACGGCCATTCTCTTCCTGCCCAAAAATAATTGATACTTAGCGCCCTGTTTAATCTTTCCTTAACTGCTTTTTTATCAAGTTTCTCTGCATCATCCACGATAACAACACTTCCCGAATCATGTGTACATTTCAGAACAAATTGTTTTGGAAGTTCGCTAAAATTAATTTCATCAAAGTTATCATATACTCCCAATGTCGGTATAATATATTCTTCTCCTATTTTCTCTTTTAAATATTCCTTAACTGCATATTTATCAACCATTTGTGTATATTCGGGGTTATGGTTATATATTTTCAGCCATTGCAATTTTTCATTAAAAGTTGTTGGATTATCTATGTTCAGCTTATATCCTGTTCTTTGTTCGAATTTTTTCTTAAGGAATTCAATATCATCATATATAGAAAAATACTTTCTTTTTATTGCATTTTCATTGGAAGCATCTATACTGTCTAATATATGTGCAATATAATCCCAGTCTACAACTACAACATGTTTTACTTCTTGTTCATTCAACTGTGTCAAAACTTCTTCCTGATATTTTGCCGAAATACACAAAAATACTAATATGTTGTCTTTATTATCATACAAATATTGATTATTTCTAATTATAATTTTATTTCTAATAAAAGTTCCCTCTAATATATAATTATCACAATAAAAACTGATATTAAAACCAGCTGCTGTGAGCAGTTCATATGCTATACCCCTTCCCAATTGCCCGGCTCCAAATATACACACCTCACCACACCAACATTTATTAAGTTCTTCTAAATCTAAATATGTTGCCACTCCAAATCACCTTTTCGTAAAACAACTATTTTAAATATTGCTGTTCCTTTTATACTTCTCTATAACTTCCGAATATATTTCAACCATGCGCTTGTATACATTTTCCGGTGTTAAACCGCTTACTCTTTCCTTCGCTCTTTTTTCTATTAATTCCTTTTCGTCTTTTGGTAATTGCATAACATATACAATTTTCTGATACAAGTCATCTGCATCATCTACTTGCGCTAAAAATCCATTAACCCCATCGGTAATCAACTGTTCTACGCTTGTTCCATTTTCGCTTGTGGAACTGATTATGACTTTGCCAAGTGCCATTGCTTCTAAACATGTATTAGGAAGATTGTCAATCCTTGTAGGTAATATACATGCTGTCTCTTTTACACCTCTGACGCTGCCGCCGAATAGCCTTGTGTAGATATCGGTGTGCGCCG
>CAMWKN010000026.1 GCA_947174825.1 uncultured Clostridium sp. | reverse complement strand
TGCCGTTTGTTTTGGGCGGTGTTCGTACCTTAGCTGCTGCACCGGTGGTTGTGCAGACACCAGATCAGCCAAGCCCGACACCGGAGGCAGTGGCAACCCAGGCACCGACAGGTGATCCAACCCAGGTACCAACTGCAGAGCCAACCCAGACACCAGCAGCGACTCCATCCTATGATTATATAGTGACGGATTACGGGGTAAATGCGAAAGACCGTAAGTCAGACAGGGATGATATTCAGGCTGTTTTGGATATGGTAAAGGGAGCGAGCAAACAGAAGACGATATATTTCCCGGCAGGAGATTATTATATTAGCCGGGTACCATTGCATGTATATTCTAATACTCATATTATTTTGGACTCGAAGGCAACGATCCATCGTATGGACAGTATGCTGGACCGGGAAATTATTCACAATACCGATCAGAATGGAGCAATGGATGTGATTGGTAAATATAAGATGTCCCATGATATTACTTTGGAGGGTGGCACCTGGGATGGCGGAAATATTGCCAAAGCTAAGACATCAGCAGA
The DNA here is from genome assembly GCA_947174825.1 of uncultured Clostridium sp. The sequence goes on along the minus strand of CAMWKN010000026.1, from coordinate 9,011 downwards.
TGTTATTCGTTTTGACCATGCGGAGAATATTATTATGAAGGACTGTACGGTCAAGAATGTATATGACTGCCACCTGGTTGAGTATGTGGGTGTGAAAAACGGAAGCATTACCGGATGTACCTTCAGCGGTTTTCGTTATCGCAAAGGCAAGGAAAAGAAATTCGAATTTGCCAGAGAGGCAATCCAGTTAGAGACTGCCTGGACCAACAATCCAAAGGATAAAAGTGATACGGATTCACTGTGGGCAAATGGTTCTGTAGTAGATGGGACTACCTGTCAGCAAGTTACAGTAAGCAACAATACCTTTATTGATATGCCTTGCGGGGTAGGGCAGCATCACTATACCAACAATGGAAAATATCACAATCAGAACATTATTATTTCCGATAATACCCTTACCTGTTCTTCTAAAATGAAGTATTGTAAGACAGCGATTACCTGTGGTGGTATGACGGATGTAACCATTACCAGAAATAAAGTAACAGGACCTTATCGTTTTGGTATTCATATTACACAGGCAGATAATGTTACGGTTTCAGACAATACCATTAGTGGATCTTCCCAAAATGGTATTATGATGGATGCAGGAACGGCAAAGGCTGTTACAGGAAATACAGTTTCAAACACAGCAAAGCATGCGATTTCCATTGGAGGAGGTTCTCTGACTATTCTTGCTAAAAATACCATTAGTAACTCAAAACAGAACGGTATATCCATTGGTAAAGGCAAGATTGGCAGTGTCAGCGATAATACGATTACCAATATCAAGAAACATGGAATTTCTGTGACTGGTGGCGTGACCATTAATAAAATGACAGGCAATACCATTACAAAAGTGAACCATGACGGTATTACGCTGGACAAAGGAAAGATTAAGCTGTTAAGTAACAATAAGATTACTAATGTGAAGGTGCATGGTATCTCCATTACAGGCGGAACAGTAGGTGTTGGTAAAAAGCGTTCGATGGGAATTATTAATAATGTCATCAAGAACTGCAAGCAAAACGGAATCAGTATTTCCAAAAAGGGTACTGTATCCGCTGTCCACAATAATAAGATTCAGGGGATTAAAAAGAATGGAATTTCTATTGTGGATAAAGGTGTAGCATATTGGATTACTAAAAATACCATCAAAAAATGTAAAAAGCATGGTATTTGGAACGGTAGCAGCCGTAAAAAAGCAAAATTAAAGGGGAATAAAGGAAAGACAAAATAATCCTTGAAATATCCCAGAAAATGGGATACAATACAGGAAGGCTGTGCGGTGTTTAGACCGCAGTTACAATGAAGGAGGATGGAAGCATGGTATCAGCAGGTGATTTTAGAAATGGTTTAACGATTGAATTTGAAGGAAATATATATCAGGTTCTTGAGTTCCAGCATGTAAAACCAGGTAAGGGTGCTGCATTTGTACGAACCAAATTAAAGAACATTAAGAGTGGCGGTGTGGTTGAGAAAACATTCCGTCCAACAGAGAAATGTCCACAGGCACATATTGAACGTGCGGACATGCAGTATCTCTACAGTGACGACATGTATCATTTCATGAATACAGAGACTTACGATCAGATTGATATGTCTGCAGATCAGGTAGGGGATGCCTTGAAATTTGTCAAGGAGAATGAGATGGTTAAGATGCTTTCTCATGAGGGTGAAGTATTTGCCATTGAACCACCGTTATTTGTGGAATTAGAGGTTACTGAGACAGAGCCTGGATTCAAGGGAGATACAGCACAGGGTGCCAATAAACCAGCTACCGTAGAGACAGGGGCACAGGTAAATGTACCATTGTTTGTAGAGACTGGTAACGTGATCCAGATTGATACACGTACCGGAGAGTACTTGAAGAGAGTATAAGAATTAGGCAAAACATTAGGGCGCGGTATTCTGTCTGACAGAGAATCGCGTCTTTTTGTGGGGAATCTTATGAGGCAAAGTTGCCTTGGGCTTGTCTGCCACAATGAAAATGGAATGCAAAGTTGTCCTAAGGTGTCTGTTACAATGAAAATAGAATCCCGACGCCTTCATCTGTCTGCTTGGGAGGGATAGAAATGAGGAAGTATGATCTGGTCATTTTTGATTTGGATGGAACGATATTAAATACCTTGGAGGATCTTGCTGATAGTCTCAATGTGATACTGGATCGATATGGGTATCCACAGAGAACATTATCCGAAGTCAGGGGATTTGTTGGCAATGGAATTCGCCTGTTGGTGAAACATGCCATGCCGGAAGGATCATCGGAAACAGCCCTCGATCAGCTTCATCAGGATTTTATCCAGTATTATCAGCAACATTGTATGGATAAAACCAGACCATATGAAGGGATTCCGGAGTTGCTTCAGGAAGTCAGAAATAGGGGATATTATACAGCAGTTGTTTCGAATAAAGCAGATCAGGCGGTTAAGACCTTATGTGATAAGTATTTTGCAGGACTGTTTGATATAACGGTAGGGGAACGGGATGGTATCTCCAGAAAACCGGCACCGGATTCGGTTAATGAGATTTTGTCCTCTATGCAGGTGGTCAGGGAGAAAGCAGTGTATATTGGGGATTCTGATGTGGATATTGCAACCGCACAGAATGCTGGTATGGATGGGATTACTGTTAGCTGGGGATTCAAGGATTCAGATTTTCTACAGAAGATGGGTGCCAAGTGTCTGGTGTCAGCTCCTGAGGAGATTCTGGATCTTCTATAATAGTAAGAAAATGTGGTTATGGTATAGATTCTTGCTATGTCAGCCATTAACAGATAGATTTTTCCTATCTTTGGCACGAATTATTTATGTAAAATGCCAATTTTTTGACATGGAGACAGGGAATAATAGGATTAGTTTGATAGAATGGAACATTTATTCAGAGGAAGAAGAGGGATGATACGATGAAAAAGGTACGATTAACGGTCATATTATTATTGCTTGTATGTATAACACCAGTTTTCTGTGGTGTAAAGTCTAAAGCTGCAAAAAGCAGAAAAGTTTCTATTAGTACAGAAAAGAAGACGATGTATGTAGGAAATATATTTACTCTGAGCATAAAAAATGCTGACCCTGACAAATATGAGGAGATAAAGTGGAAATCTACGGATGAGAAAGTTGTAGATATCAAAAAGACTAAGAAGAATAAGGCTGTCATTGAGGCAAAAAAGAAGGGTACTGCAGTCATCCGGGTGAAATACGATCAGAAGCTTTATCGTTGTAAGATTACGATAAAGAAACAGTCTGTTTCTTCAGAGTCCCTGATTATGGACAGAGGAGAGATTGAGACGGTTGTATTTCGGGGAAAAAAAACTAAGACCAAGTCTAAGGTAGTAAAATGGGGTAAAATAGATTCCAAGGCTGATACCGACAAGAAGATTTTCTGGGCGGTAAAAAATCCCTCCATTATTTCATTGTCGAAAAAAGGAAACAGCGCTGTCAAAATCAAAGTAAAAAAAGAAGGCAATACTGTGATCCGTGCAAAATATAAGGGGAAGATATATCAGTGCAAGGTAATAACGAAGGATCCGAAGCTGGAGTATTCTTCTCAGGCATTGGATGTCAAAAAGACAAAAACCATCACTTTTAAAGGGAAACGAAATACTATCACATCGAAAATAGTGAATTGGAATAAGATTCTTATACAGCCGAATACCCAGAATACCCTCTACTGGGCAGTGGATAACCCTCAGATTGCCAGCCTTAGTAAGAAAAATTCTACCACGATTAAGGTAAAGGGAGAAAGACTGGGAACCACCTATGTCCGTGCGAAATACCGTGGAAAGTTGTACCAGTGTCGGATTAAGGTTCAGATACCGTCTTATTGGAAGGATGAATTGGATCGGTCTGTTGCAAGTGTAGTTGCCAAGGAACGGGCAAATGGTTCTATGGCAAAATTTATCTTTATGACAGATTCGCATTGGAAATCCAATGCGAAGAAGTCACCGGCATTAATTGGTGAATTGTCAAAGCGTTTAAGTATTCCATATACGGTTTTTGGTGGAGATGCCATAACCAGTCATCATGATACGCAGGAATCAGCTATTGCCGAATTACAAGATTTTTATTCCCAGTTTGATGGCAATGTATTATCTACTACGGGAAACCATGATTGGAATACAGAAGACAATTATAATGCACTTAGCTATTTGTCGGAGTCGCAGTTATTTGATCTGATGTACCGGAAGCAGACATCTTTTGCTGTGACTGAGAATAATGGAAAATGTGCTTATCTGGATGATTTTAAAAATAAAATCAGATATATCTCCTTTTATTTTGATACGAGATTAGATATAGAACCTTACGTTTCGTGGTGGGTAGATAATCGTATTGAGGAACTGCCGAAAGGATGGACAGTGATGTTGTTTTCTCATGCTTATTATAAAGCATCCAGATTGGGAGCAGCAGAAAACACCATTCCAGGTGCGAAGGACTATGCAAATCATCTTTTGGAATTACAGAATGCAGTAGAAGCAGATGTGGCTGCATGGATGGTGGGACACTGCCACCGTGATCTGAGTTCCCTGTTGACATATCAGGCAGATAAAAAGGATAATGTACCGGAGATAACAGAAGAACCGGCAGAGATTACTACTGGCAGTGCAGTGAATGAAGGTTCCACGGGAAAAGAGGAACAACAGACAAAGAAGGATTCCACTTTATTGGTGGTGTCTACCAACTGTGATACCTATAAACAGAGTACACCGTGGGGTGGTTATGACATGAAAATTGGGACTAATACGGAACAGGCATTTGAGATTGTACAGATTGATACTAGGCAGCACAAGCTGTATTTGACGAGAGTGGGAGCTGGTGTTGACCGAACTTTCCAGTATTAATATTGTGTACGTAGGGTTAGAATATAAGCAGCCTGACATTTTTATGAGAATTAAAATGTCAGGCTGCTTTGTTTATTCTTCAGTATTATTTTTCCCAAAATTTTTAATAAATCGGAGGTGTATTTATTCCTCTGGGGATTGAGGTGCCTGTTGGATTTGGGACTGCGTCTCAATATCTATTTTGTCCCGGATATCCTGCATCTGGTGATCCAATACGTCCATGGTATCTGCGCAGTTTTTGAGCTGTTCTACAATCTCCTCCACATTGTGTATGTCCTTTTTGTATCTGATTTTATGCTCCAGACTTGCCCAGAAATCCATAGCTATTGTGCGGAACTGAATTTCCGCTTTTACATATTTAATCTCATTGGACAGAAAGATCGGAACATTCAGGATCAAATGAAGGCTGCGATAACCGCTGTCTTTCGGATTCTGGATATAGTCCTTTCTTTTCAAAAGAAGAATATCACCTTGTCTGGTAAAGAGATTTGCCAGGCGGTAGATATCATCAGGGAAAGAACAGATTACACGCAGACCTGCCACATCTGTCATATGTTCTCTGATATTTTCAATCGAGACGGGATATCCTTTGCGCTCCAGTTTCTCATAGATGCTTTCCGGGTCTTTCAGCCGGCTTTTGATGGATTCAAAAGGATTCCTTTTATATTTGTGGGAAAATTCTTCATTGAGTACCTTTAGTCTGGTTTCCACTTCCATAATAGCAAAGCGGTATTCCATCATCAGCTGGTTGAATTCTTCTGCTTCCTTTAACTTACCAGCCTGTATCTGAATAATCTGATCCCTTTGTTTGAGGGCTTCCTCCTGCTCCTCCACTTTTTGCCGAAGGGCATTTTTGCGCTGGAATAATTCAATGGTGTTATGGATACGGTTTCTCACAATGGTGCTGTCAAAAGGCTTGTGAATAAAATCAGAAACACCCAGCTCCAGACAGCGGTTTTCTACTTCAACTGCCTGCTCGCTACTGACGACAAATACTGGAATTCTATCTAAAAGACCATGTTCCGCCATGGATTCAATCACGCCAAAGCCGTCCAATTCCGGCATTTGCAGATCCAGTAAAACAGCTGACCACTCCTGCTCATTTTCCAGTAATTTCTGCAATGCCTGCTTTCCATTCGCAGCAACCTCTATGTTATAGGTATCTTCTAGTATCATATGCAGTATCATACGATTAATTTCCATATCATCTACCACTAGTATCTTCTGCATATCGGTCTCCTTTCATTGTATTATCGTTTTGCTGTCCTACGTGTAGGAACTATAAGTAGATTATACAACAGATGTGCGGGAAAAGCGATATTTTTCTCGCTCTTTTTCTCACATTTTTTACGATTGAATTGAAAGTTTTGTTCTTGTGATATGGAAGAAGCCCTGATAATAAAGGAATAACGTCAAATCAAAATGCCAGGGATATAGAAAAAAATGTCCGGGTATGCTAAAATGATAACAAAAACCGGAAAATAGTTAGAAATGGAGTGTATTCATGGAAAACATAGTTATAAAAGCCAAAGATGGTTACAAACTTTGTCTGCATATTTTTGAGGTAAAAGATCCCAAAGGATATGTGCAGATCATACATGGAATGGAGGAGCACCAGGAACGGTATGAGCGCTTAGCAAAATGTCTGAATGGAGCAGGATATACTGTGATTACTTCTGATATGAGAGGTCATGGACAGACAGCCCCTGTTCTGGGTTATTTTGGAGAAAAGCGGGGCTGGTATTATCTGTTGATGGATCAGATCAGAATTACTGCATATATCAAATATCGTTTTTCAGCAGAGAAGATCATTTTGTTTGCCCATTCCATGGGAAGCATTATTGCCAGAAATCTATTGCAGACTCAGTCTGAGGATTATGAAAAAGTGATTTTGTCAGGACTTCCTTATGCAAATCCAGCAGCCGGTTTGGGCGTTGCGTTGACGGGGATCCTGCAAAAATGGAAAGGCGGGGCATATTATTCTCCCTTAATACAGAAAATGGCAATTGGGAGCTTCAACTGGAAAAACCCAGACCGTACCACAGATCTGGACTGGCTTAGCATGGATGCAGATAATGTGCAGGCGTATATAGAGGATCCCTATTGTGGACATGGCTTTCGAGTTGCGGGTTATCGTGACTTGTTTCGTTTAGTTCAGAGAATGTCAGATAGCAGCCGTTATCGAAATGTGCAGAAGGACTTGCCGATACTGGCGGTTCGTGGAGCAGAGGATCCTTGCACCGGCGGGGATAAGGGCAGTGCCCACAGTCTCTTAGTCTTACAAAGAGCAGGATTTACCCATATTGCCAGCATCAGCTATCCAGGAATGCGGCATGAAATTCTCAATGAAAAAAATAATGAGCAGGTGTATGCCGATATTCTTCATTTTTTGGAACAGTGATTCATGGATTTGTGGTTCGGTTCTGAGGCACACTATGAAAGCATGGTATATGTAATTGGTAGTGGGTTTGTAGACCATTTTTGACGAAAAGGGGAATATTCTTCCCAGGAAGCGTAGAGTGAGGATTCCATATCGTAAGAATTATTATTTTAAATTTTACGGTATGGAATTTTTTTGTCCATATTGATGCAACCAAAGTTGTTTTTTGTCGGGATGATATATAGAGGGGTAAGGGAAACAAAAGAAAACGGGGAGATCTTTATGCTTTTTTCGGAAAAAGTACCTTAATTTGGAGGAAAGGAGGAGAGTCAAGGATGCAGGATGATCAGATCATTGCACTGTATTGGAAAAGGGATGAGACAGCAATTCGAGAAACGGAGGGAAAATACGGGGCTTATCTTTTGAATATAGCCTATCATATTCTGACTGATATAGAGGATAGCAAAGAGGGGGTGAATGATACCTATCTGAAAGCGTGGAATTCTATGCCGCCTCATAAACCGAAAGTTCTCTCTACTTATTTAGGAAAGATTACCAGGCAATTATCCATTGACATATTTCGAAGACGAACCCGAACAAAACGAAAGGCTTCGGAATATGCGCTTGCTCTTTCGGAATTGGGGGAAAGTATTTCAGATGGTAATACCACAGAACGGGATGTAGATTTGCATTTGCTGGCAGATGCAATCAATCATTATCTGAGCACATTGTCGGTGGAGGCACGTTGTATTTTCGTGGGAAGGTATTATTATATGGATTCCATTAAAGAAGTATCTGCCTATTATAACATGAGTCAATCCAAAACAAAGAGTATGTTGTATCGGATTCGAAAGGGTCTAAAAGTTTATTTGGAACAGGAGGGATTTGATCTATGAGAAAAGAAGATATTTGTGATGCTTTGAATTATTTGCAGGATGAATTTATAGAAGAGACCGATCAGATTCGCAGCAGGGGATCGGTAAAAAATAAAAAAATCGTCAAAAAAATCTGGTGGCGCCATGTGGCAGTGGCGGCATGCCTTGGTTTTGGAATTTTGCTGGGGATTAGGAACTTTTCGAATTTATTGTCAAATCGTAAAGCAGAGCCGTCAAGGCAGTGGCAGGACGTTGAGAAATTATTACCCCGGGAAACACCTGGAAATCCAAAAGATCTGCCTTTGTTACAGGTTACGGAAGCTGTGAGTGAGGGGATGGGATCTGAGGCGTATTTTGAGGGGTATATGGTTCATAATATTGGAGAGTTGGTCAGCGGCAATCCCTGGCGGTCAGAAGACTCTCTCTTAGCAATGCCGGTATATCAAAATCAGTATTCGGAAGCTGAGCCATCATCAGGAGCAGATGAGAAGCAAATGCGTAAACGTTTATTAGAGATTGCGAAACGTCTGGATTTAGATACTGATTCCCTTGAGATTCATAAAGATTCTGTCATATTGTATGATGCACATGAGGAAGATGGGGATGGAAAGTATACTAGTTTATCTGTCCAATCAAAAGGTCTGGAACTGGAAGTGGATCAAGAATTGACAGTAGATATCAGTTTTGATCCTGCGGTATCTTTGCCGGATTCCTACCATTTTGAGTATTCATCTTCGTATGAAGAATTGGAAAAGGTAGCGGATTATTTCAGGGAGCAATACCGGGATCTGATTCATATGAAAAATCCTCAGCTTGCTATTTCAGGTGGAGGTTATAATGCGGATCAACAACAGTCCTATGAGCTTGCCTTTTTTGAGGCAGGCGATTACACAGAAGAAAATATCGTTAATTATTATTTTAATCGTGTTACATTTTACTG
>CAMWKN010000025.1 GCA_947174825.1 uncultured Clostridium sp. | reverse complement strand
GTGGAGGAGAATATCAAGATGCCGGTTCGTTTGGATCAGAAGAAGATGGAGGATGCCTATCTGGACCAATTGCTGGATATTTTGGGATTGCGGGGGAGAAGAAAAGCGATGCCGGATGAGCTGTCTGGTGGACAGAGACAGCGTGTGGCGATTGGCAGGGCATTGGCGAACCATCCGTCCATGATTCTGGCAGATGAGCCTACGGGTAATTTGGATCATAGTACCGGCTTGGAGATTATGGCATTATTAAAACAGTCTGTGCGGGAATTTTCCCAGACATTGATTTGTGTGACACATGATGAAACCATTGCTGCCATGGCGGATCGTATCATTACATTATCGGATGGGGTGATCCAATCTGATATTCGGATTAAACATGCCATATCAGAGGAGGAGTGATCATGAAATATTGGATTTATTTAGCATGGCAGTACATGCTTCGCCACAAAGGAAGAACCATATACTCTATTTTTGGAATTATTATTACTTTTGTTATGTGTTTTGCGGTATTAACAACCGGTCATTCCATTTGGGACTACGCCTATCGCCTAAATGGAGGGGATACAGCGCAGTTATGGGCTGATGTGGGCAATTATACAGAGGATGGCAGAATCCTGGGATTAACACAGGAGATGATTGACCAAATCCATGTTCTGGAACAGTGTGATGAGGTAAAAGCACTGCAGATTAGGAATGGGACATGGATGGATCGGGATTTTGAGGATGGAGAGTATACAGAAGAGGAAATTGGAACAGAGAAATTTTATGAGAAATACCGTTGTACACCGGATGAATTGCAGGTGGGGGATGATTGTTCCCTGGAGATTCAGCTTAAAGATTTGTCGAATCTGAGGAAAAGTGCGGAATCTTTACGGGTACAGACCGGCTTAGATATACGGGTAGATGAGGAAATAGAGATGTATCTGGGGCAGGGAGATTCGCCGTTTCCGGCTTTATATCGTTCCATAGAGGCGATTCTGGCATCGGTTATCGCACTGTTTTGTATCATGATTTTGCGGAATACCATGATGATCTCTGTGGTGGAACGGATGCGGGATTATGGGGTGTATCGTTGTGTGGGAATGTCCAGAAGACAATTATATCTGCTGTTAGGGACAGAGGGATTGATGATGAGTCTGGTGGCAGCCGTGTTTGGCGTGGGCATCGGTTATGGGCTTTTGCAGGCGATTACGCCATGGTTGAACCAAGTTTTGCAGGGAGAGGTACCTTTCCGCTTTGGATTTTATGGCAGTGCTGTTCTGGGAACCGTGGCACTGTGTGTGGCGGTTACCTTATATTCCCTGTTGGAACCATCACGCCAGGCAGGACATCTTTCTCCTATTGAAGCCATTCATAATAATATTGTTTTGCGCAGACGGAATGGAAAGTTAATGGAAAAAATCAGCTATCATCAGAGTAGTTTCTGGGGAAAATTATTTGGTGCACCAGGGGAATATGCTTACAAAAATATGAATCGAAATCGTGGAAGATTTGCGGGATTTTTTGTGAGTTTGCTGGTATGTATGACAGTAGTAGGTATGATGGGAAGTGTCAGCAAAAGTCTGTATGCAACGGTGAATAATATCTACCAGGGGCAGAAAAAGGAATATCTGGAAGCGGTGGTTCCGGATAGTGGTGCCTACGATCCGAAGTTGACGGATGATATACAAAAGGATTTGTCACAGATTAAAACGGTTCAAAAAACAAGTGTGAGCTTTCATCATTCCAATGTAACCTGGGAGGTAGATCCTGTTTTTGGAGAATATTTGGAGAATAGTGCAGGGGGGATAGCATATCATTATGCATTTGGAAAAGAAGATATTCAAAGCTTGAAACCCTATTTGATAGAGGGAAGTATTGATTATGATGCACTGACACGGGAGAACGGGGTTATTCTTAGTGACATGGAATATAATGTATCGGATGAGAGTACGGCATATAATCAGGAAGATGTCCGAATGACGAAGTATCAGGTGGGAGATCATATTTCGCAAATCAGCGCAGAGGGGAGGGAAAAGGTAAGTCAGCTCTATCAGGATACCATGCAGCAGGTGGCAGAGAAACATGGTTTGCTTGCGATGGAAGAGGAGAGCGGTGGTGGTTCTGTGGAAGAGGAGACAGATGCAAATAGCATATCAGATCAATATTTAGAAAATTATTCTGACGAGGATGAACACTTTGCAGAGTACCGGAAAGAGTATATCAAGGCTTTGCGAAAGCAGGGTGTGGTGTTATCTGTATCAGAAGAAGAAATCAAATCCATTCGTGGGTTCTGGGATCTGTTGTGTAGCTGGGCGATCGGACAGGGATATGTAGATGACTATGTGATACAGGGGATTGTTTCAGAAAATTCATTGCTGGGAAGTGAATTCGCATATATTCAACTGATACATTCCATTGATGCAATACCAACAGAACAAGTGAATAACTCCACAAATTATAGTTATAGGGACTCGAAATGGGGGAATTGGGATTGGGGCATTTTGGTCAAGCGGGATCCGGATGCAATCATAGATGATGAATTACAGGCGTATTGTAAAAGGCAAAGCCATTGTCCTATGACGGCAGGATCTCTGATAACAGAGACATATGGTGGCAGTTATACAGAGAGTGGTTATGGTATAGAACAGTATCAGGAAATGTTACATACCATGCAGATTGTTAAAATGATTTCTATTTTATTTATTGTATGTGTTGGATTGATCTGCATGATTCAGATTTACAATACCATATGTTCCAATCTTGCTCTTCGCCGGAAAGAGCTTTGGTTGTACGAGGTGGTGGGAATGAGTGGAAAGCAGAGGCGGAGAATGCTCTTACTGGAACATGTGTCAGCGGCTGCAGTTGCTATTATTGTAGGATATTTCCTGGCGTGGGGACTAAGCTGGTATTTTATAGAGTATATCCTAAATCAAAACGGTTTTGTGCAGTATGCTTGGTCAGGACTGGCAGCAGCATTGGCAGGTCTGATAGGAATCCTGCTGATTTGTCTGGTCTGCATTGCCGGAATCCGTAGCAACAAAAAATATTATTCCGACTAACCGAAAGGATGTTACCATTCGCAGCAAATTTTGTCTATTCGGACATAATGATATATTTTTCTGGCGAAACAGGAGGACGAAGCAAATGATTATTGACGGATAACAGAAAATTATCCTGTCAAAAAAATCGACTGTGAATGGTAACGAACTATTTTAGTCCGATTTCATGTACAGAATGATGTCGGCTTTGAAGATATTATTTTCGGTGCGGAATTTGGAGTTGCCATGGTATTTTTCTATGATGGCATGTATATTTTTGAACCCATATCCATGGAGTTGTTGTTCCTTTTTGGTAGTCAGAAAATCGTTATTTTGTCTACGGAGTTTGCCTTGGTAGGTGTTGTGAACACTGATATATAAAATGTTGCGGTCATATTTTACGGTAACGTTCAAATATTTTTTATCACAGCGACTCATAGCTTCAATGGCATTTGTTAATAGATTGCTGATCAGAATATTTAGATCCAGGGTTGGCATAAAGGTTTGGGAGGGAATTTTGATGGATGTCTGCATTTCGCAGCCTATCTGCTTGGCTGATCCCAGCAGGTAGTTAAATACACAGTCAATTTCGTGATTGCCAGTGTTGACACAAGCGTCTGTGGTCAAATGTGTTTGAGTTAGGTCTTGGATATATTGGATGGCAGTGTTTGCCTGGTCGGTTTTGAGATATTTTTCGACTAATAATAAGTGATTTTTCAGGTCATGCCGTAGAGAGCGTAGTTCGTTTTGAGACTGTTGCATGATCTGGAATTGGTTTTGATACATTAGGACTCTTTGTTCCAGTGCTTTGTGATCTAGCTCTTTTTGCTGCATTGAGCTGAGTTTGGAGTACATAATTAGGGACATAATATTGATTAGATAGATTACAAATAGACAGACACATAACATGATCGGTGATATGACGGTAACAGAAAGAAGAATTCCACATAGAGAAATACTGCTTAAACAGATAAATATGATTTGGAAATGATAGATGGTCTGAGCGGTGTCTGATTGCTGGAAGGATAGAAAATGTTCCCAGATCATAACCAGTGCCAGGACAAGAATAGGTGGAATGCAGGAATAGTATCGATGTTCCCGAAAAATGAGATTAGAATAACGACAGAAATATAATACAATTCCCTGTGTAACATTGGTCAGACCAATGGAGACCGCAATGACTGCCATGCGCTTTAACGTGCTTGCTTCAAAATAATAGAAAGAATAGAAATATAGAAGCAAAAAGAGGAGGATAGTGGTGTTTGCCTGAGAATGAAACATGGAATCGGATATCCAGGTGACAGAACAAATAATCATATATAATAGAAGAAAAGGAATGGGATGCCGTTCCTTTTTTGTTAGGAATATTTTAATAATTCTGATGTTTAGATAAACATACAATAAATTGATGGCATATGAATAAAAAATACGGTCCATACATTGCAGTCTCCTGTGGTATTTCCGGTTTACAGATTAAAATATCCAATGTTGTTTTCGTTATATTTAGCGGTTTTCTATTTGTTTCATTAATATAAAATCTTTGACCAATTGTCGTCTTGCCTGGCTGATGGGAATATGACAGGTATTTGTCAGGATCAATTCATTTGCCCTGTATTCCGTTACATAATTAATATTGATGATATAGGATTTGTGGACATGAATGAAAATATTGTTATTTAGTTGTTGCATACAGTCTGATAGCTTTCCATAATGCTTATATTTTTGATCAGTAGTAATGATAGTTACGATTTTTCCAGTGCTGTGCATACAGATAATGGATCTTTGATCAATGCGGTGGATTCTCTTGTTTGTTTGGTATTCATAAAAAGGCTTAAGATTGACAAATAAGGTGCAGAAGGTGTCAATAACCTTGGAAATATCTTCATAGGAAACAGGTTTGATGAGAAAATCCAGTGGTCTGATTTTGAATAGCTGCATGGCATAATCTTTTTTGATAGAGACAAAAACGATTTGCGTATTTTCACGCGCTATATTTTGACGAATTTCATTGCCGATTCGGATACCGCTTGTGGTCTGCAGCTCAATATCTAAAAATAGTAGGTCAATCGGTTGACCATTATGCCAATATTCTAATAATTCTTCTCCTGATGAGAAGATCAATGTTTCGATCTTCAGATGTATTTTATTGCAATAATCTAAAATAATGCTCTCCGTTTCCCAACAGAATATATCATTATCATCGCATATGCCAATCGTGTACATGATGTCATCCATCCTTTCCTATATCATATAGAATATAGTTTTCGAGATAAATATGCAAGTGTTGTCAGAACAGGAAATGCTACAATTATATATTAATAAGACACCGTTGTAGCACATTGGATTACAATAGTAATCCTGTGGAAGATTTCAATAATTTTGCAAAATGATAAAATAATAATAATGAGGTGTGCTTATGAAGAAAAATTTAGGTCAAGAACAATTTAAAGAACGTTATATGGAGATTGGTTACAAAATCTCCTATTGTAGAAAACATTTGAAGCTGACGCAGGAGCAACTAGCAGAGGAAATGGGTATTTCCAGGGAACATCTTGCTGCGTTGGAAGCACCGAATATCTTAAAGAAACCGTCGTTGGATCTGATCTTTTTATTAGCCAAAATTTCTGGCAGAAAACCCAGTTGGTTTTTGGAATGTGATGAATTAGATGATGCAGAGTAAACTGTCATGAAACAGATAGGAAAGAAATTTGTTTTATGGCGGTTTCTTTGTGTACTTAATTTTAGAGTGGGAATACTTGGAATAATAGTGATACAAAATTATTAGCACTCTATCTTGACGAGTGCTAATAAAAATGTTATAACATAGTTGTAACAGTTTCATTACTGAGGCGATTAACAGCAACATGGAAACACCTTAGTGATATAAAGACAAGACTGGCAGTATGTAATTACTTACTTGGTGGTCAGGAGGTGGCGTGTATGAACATCAGCAAATTTACACAGAAATCACAGGAAGTTGTTCAAGCTTGCGAAAAAGTGGCAATGGATTATGGGCATCAGGAAATCGGTGAGGAGCATTTACTTATGGCGATGATGACGGTGGATGACAGCCTGATTCGCAAATTGATTGATAAGATGGGGATGGAAGCACAAGTCTTTGAGACGCAGATTCAGGGCTTGTTACAGAAACGTCCTAAGGTAAGTGGCGGTGAGCTTCACATCGATAAGTATTTAAATGAAACTTTGGTATATGCAGAGGATGAGGCAAAGCGGATGGGAGACGAATATGTTTCTGTGGAGCATTTGTTCCTCAGCCTGTTGGCACATCCTAGCCGGGAGATCAAAGATCTGTTTCAGACCTGCCAGATTGACAGGGAGCGTTTCTTGCAAGTGCTATCCGAAGTGCGTGGCAATCAGCGTGTGACCAGTGATAATCCGGAAGCAACCTATGATACCTTGGAGAAATATGGGCAGGATCTGGTGGAACGTGCCCGTAGTGGCAAGATGGATCCGGTGATTGGACGGGATGCAGAGATTCGGAATGTGATTCGGATTCTTTCCCGCAAAACCAAGAATAATCCGGTATTGATCGGAGAACCGGGTGTGGGTAAGACCGCAGCTGTGGAGGGCTTAGCACAGCGTATCGTCAGAGGAGATGTACCGGAAGGATTAAAAGATAAGCAGATATTTGCCTTGGATATGGGTGCTCTGTTGGCAGGGGCGAAGTATCGTGGAGAATTTGAAGAACGCTTAAAAGCTGTATTGGAAGAAGTGAAAAAAAGCGATGGACAGATTATTTTGTTCATTGATGAGCTGCATACCATAGTCGGTGCCGGCAAGACAGACGGCGCCATGGATGCCGGCAATATGTTAAAACCAATGCTGGCAAGGGGAGAACTGCACTGTATCGGTGCTACCACCCTGGATGAATACCGTATGTATATTGAAAAAGATGCAGCATTGGAACGGCGTTTCCAGCCGGTTATGGTGAATGAGCCTACGGTGGAGGATACCATTTCCATTCTGCGTGGTCTGAAAGACCGCTATGAGGTTTATCATGGTGTGAAGATTACGGATGGATCCCTGGTGGCAGCGGCAACCTTGTCGAACCGTTATATTTCTGATCGTTTTCTGCCAGATAAGGCGATTGATCTCATTGACGAGGCATGTGCCATGATTAAGACAGAGCTGGATAGTATGCCGTCTGAATTAGATGAAATTCGTCGTCGGATTATGCAGATGGAAATTGAGGAAGCGGCTCTCAAGAAAGAAACGGATCGTTTGTCTGCGGAACGTCTGGCAGAGCTGCAGCAGGAATTGGCAGAATTAAGAGATAGCTTTAACGAGCAGAAAGCACAGTGGGATAATGAGAAAGCCTCTGTAGATAAAGTCAATAAATTAAAAGAGCAAATTGACGAACTCCGTACTGCCATGGAAAGTGCCAAACGCAATTACGATCTGAACCGGGCAGCAGAAATTCAGTATGGGCAGCTGCCGGAATTGGAGAAGCAGTTGGCAGCAGAGGAGGAACGGGTAAAGTCTGAGGAACGTACTTTGGTACAGGAGAGCGTTACCGATGAAGAAATTGCCCGGATTATTTCCAGGTGGACGGGAATTCCGGTTTCCAAGCTGACGGAGGGAGAGAGGGAGAAAACCTTGCATCTGGAAGAGGAACTGCATCGCCGTGTGATCGGTCAGGAGGAAGGTGTCCGCATGGTGTCAGAGGCGATTCTCCGCTCCAAGGCAGGCATTAAAGATCCATCCAAACCAATTGGTTCCTTTTTGTTCCTGGGACCTACCGGAGTGGGGAAAACCGAGCTTGCCAAATCTTTGGCAGCCAGCCTGTTTGATGATGAGACAAATATGGTGCGGATCGATATGAGTGAATATATGGAGAAATATTCCGTATCTCGTCTGATTGGGGCACCTCCAGGATATGTGGGCTATGAGGAAGGCGGTCAGCTGACAGAGGCAGTACGCCGTAAGCCGTATACGGTGGTGTTATTTGATGAGATTGAAAAAGCCCATCCGGATGTTTTTAATGTGTTGTTACAGGTATTGGATGACGGACGGATTACCGATTCCCAGGGACGAACAGTGGATTTCAAAAATACCATTCTCATTATGACCTCTAACATTGGATCCCAGTATTTATTAGAGGGAATTGATGAATCCGGGGAGATCCGGGAGGAGGCAAGAGAAGCGGCAATGCAGGATCTGCGAGCCGGATTCCGTCCAGAATTTTTGAATCGTCTGGATGAAATAATTATGTTTAAGCCGTTGACGAAGCAGAATATCAGTGGTATCATAAACATTCTGATGGATGATCTCAATAAACGATTAGCAGATAAGGAATTGCATGTAACGATAAGTGATGCTGCAAAAAGTTTTATTGCGGAACAGGCCTATGAACCGGTATTTGGTGCAAGACCACTCAAACGGTATCTGCAGAAAAATGTAGAAACCCTGTTGGCAAGAAAGATATTGGGAGGAGAGGTTCATCTGGGAGAAGATATTATGCTGGATGTAATTGATGATACTCTGATTTGTCGCTGATAGGGAAAAGGTATTTTGCCTCCAACGGATGCTACGAATTGCTACATTGCTACGCAATTTTCGCAATTCTACAAACACCTCCATTCCCGCATATTTGCAAGCAAATCTGCTTCATGTCGGTGTTTGGCGGGTCAAGCCAGTAAATAGCAAATTGCGTGTAAACACGCATTGCTATTTACTTTTGACCCTAGCATCATGTTATGATGTTAGAATAGCCGATTGCCGAAGCACGAAGTGCGCAGCAATCGGCTATTCTTGTCAATATTTTCTATTCATATCGCTTGTCTGGTTTGTTAGATTAGACCGAAAATGTTTTGTATTAAAATCATAGCTCTGTGACAAACTATATTCTGTATCGTTGTATAGTGAGGTGTAGTCAATCATTAACTGCTTCCGTTATTGGTTGATAGTTTCTTAACGATGTGGAGGTCTGGTGTGTTAGAGATATTTGAGGAGATACTGACGGAAATTGTAAATGGTTCTATCTTGATATTGGAGTTGATGGGAGTATGCGTCATTGTGGTATCGGGAATACAGGGTTTTTACAATTATGTCAAACGGGTGCCTAGTATGAAATTGACATTGGCAAAAGGTTTGGCAGCAGGATTGGAATTTAAGATGGGCAGCGAGATTCTCCGTACTGTGATTGTGCGGGATTGGGAGGAGATCATTGTGGTGGCAGGGATCATCGGTTTGCGTGCCGCCTTGAACTTTCTGATTCATTGGGAAATCCATGAGGAAAGTAAGTGCGTAAGAAATTCTAAAGTCGAATATTCACAGAAATGAGGTTAAATATGAATTTTGAAGAAATGTGTTTGGATCCCCGGATTATGCGGGCAGTGACAGAGATGGGATTTGAACAGGCAAGCCCGATACAGGCACAGTCGATTCCGATTGCGATGGAAGGAAAGGATATGATTGGTCAGGCGCAGACTGGTACCGGCAAGACGGCTGCCTTTGGGATTCCGCTGTTGCAGAGAGTGGATCCCCGCAGCCGGAAATTGCAGGCGATTGTTTTGTGTCCCACCAGGGAGCTGGCGATCCAGACTGCTGGTGAAATTAGGCGTTTGGCGAAATTTCTGCATGGGATCAAGGTGTTGCCGATTTACGGAGGACAGGAAATTTCTAAA
This sequence comes from uncultured Clostridium sp., assembly GCA_947174825.1. The sequence goes on along the minus strand of CAMWKN010000025.1, from coordinate 490 downwards.
CAGATTCGTTCTCTGAAAGGTGGAGTGCAGGTGATTATTGGGACGCCGGGGCGTGTGATGGATCACATGCGCCGTCATACCTTGAAACTGGAAGAGGTAGGGTCTGTTGTACTGGACGAGGCTGATGAAATGCTAAATATGGGCTTTCGGGATGATATTGAAATGATTTTGAAAAAGCTGCCGGAGGAGAGACAGACTTTGCTCTTTTCGGCAACTATGCCGAAGCCGATTATGGAGATTGCGAAGCGTTATTTGCAGCATCCAGAAATCATTAAGGTTGTGAAAAAAGAACTGACTGTCCCGAAAATAGAACAGTATTATTATGAAGTAAACCCTCGGAGAAAAAATGAAATTCTGTCCCGATTGTTGGACATTTATGATCCGGAGTTGTCTTTGGTATTCTGTAATACTAAGCGAAAAGTGGATTAATTGGTGGCAGCTCTGTAGGGGCGCGGCTTTTTTTAAGAGGGCTTAAATGGAGACATGAAGC
>CAMWKN010000024.1 GCA_947174825.1 uncultured Clostridium sp. | reverse complement strand
AAATAGGTTCGGAGAAGGAGGAAACGGAATGACAGAGACCGTCCAAATCACAGGCAGGGAAAGATCATATACGATTCACCTTCACACAGGCGGTGTGACAGATATCGTTATTGTATATCTAACTATGCCTCGTGACATTGCAGAGCTGTCTGATTTATACCAACGCATCCTGGAACAGAGCGGAAACCAGGCTTATACGATGCTATCTGTAGAAATCACAGATTGGAATGGAGAACTGACGCCCTGGGAATTTCAGGAATCAAATGGAAAAATGTCTTTTGCAGGCAGGGGAGAGCGGTTGTTGGCTGACCTAGAGCAAAGTATTATTCCTGGTGTATGTCAGCAGTTTGGTATTGATCGGGAACAAAGTCGGTTTGCCATTGCCGGTTATTCTTTAGCAGGCTTGTTTAGTGTATGGACAATGTATCAGACAAAGTTGTTCCAGGGAGCAGCCAGCTGTTCCGGCTCTTTGTGGTATCCGGGATTTTTACAGTATGCTTTCGAACATGAGCTTAAGAGAGAATGTGCTCTTTATTTCAGTTTGGGAGATAAAGAGGAAAAGGTCAGAAATCCGTATATGGCAAAAGTGGGGAAGGCCACCGAGGCATTATCTGAGCACTATCTGGATGAGGATAAAGTGGAGCATATGGTTTTTGAGTGGAATGCCGGTAATCATTTTCAACAGGTGGACGAACGGATTGTGAAGGGAATGGCATGGGTGCTGAGACAATGCAGGAGGTAAATCGTGAATAAAAGAATATTAATTGTTGACGATGATGAGGATTTATCTTTTATCATTTCGGAAATGTTAGAGAACTATGGTTATCAGGTGAGCTGTGCGGAAAATGGAAGCAAAGCTTTTGAAATGCTGTCAGATAATATGTATCATTTAATTCTATTGGATATCAATCTGCCGAAAACGACAGGATTTGAGCTTTGTAAAGAACTTAGAAAGGTTTCCAATGTCCCTGTGATTTTTGCCAGTGCCAGAACTAGTGAGACGGATCGTATCACGGGGTTTGATATTGGAGGAGATGATTATCTTCCAAAGCCGTATTCCATGCAGGAGCTTTTGTCGAGGGTCAATGCTCTGATGCGGCGGGCATACGGTTTTTCAGAGGAAGAACAGATAGAAACTTTCGGTAATGTGACCGTAAATATTACTTCTCGAACTGTAACAAAAGACGGACAGGAAGTATCTCTTTCTCTAAAAGAATTTGATTTGCTGGCTTACCTCTGTCAGCATAAAAATACAGCTATTTCCAAGGAGAAGATGATCAGTGAAGTATGGGGTGCTTTTTCACTGGTGGAACCATCGACTTTAACCGTTCATATACGCTGGCTGCGGGAAAAACTGGAGGACGAGTCAGCAAAACCGAAATATATCAAGACAGTTTATAAAGTAGGCTATATGTTGGAGGATATCACATGAAAGGCAAATTAATTTTTGTTACACTTCTTTTTTCTCTCGCCACCATTTTATTATCGGTAGGTTTTTATTTCTCTTCTAAAAGTGTAAGCTCTGAAGAGGAACAATCAGAATATATCGTTGCCTTAAATGAAATTAAACAGCTTGCTAATCAAGGGGAATATGAAAAGGCACAGGAAAAAATCAACGATTTACAGGAATATATGCATGATGTTACGGAGCAGAAAAGCGGAGTGACTGTCATATGGATTCTGTGTGGGCTTAGTGTGCTGTTTTTTATTGTTGCATTTGGCTATATTTATCTTGCAATTTTAAGACCTTTTGACAAAATGAAGGACTTTGCGGAGAAAATTTCAGCCGGGGATTTTAATGTTCCTCTAAAGTATGAAAGAAGCAATTATTTTGGGGATTTTACTTGGGCCTTTGACAGTATGCGAAATGAGATTAGCAAGCTGCGAGCCAGTGAAAAAGAGGCAGTGGAAAACAACAAAACGATTATTGCAACCCTTTCCCATGATATTAAAACACCGATAGCATCCATCCGGGCATACATAGAAGGATTGTCCGCAAATATGGACAATTCCTATGAAAAGAGAGAACGGTATTTGCGGGTTATCACGAAAAAATGTGATGAGGTTTCCAGACTTACCAATGATTTATTTTTGCATTCTATTTCCGATTTGGATAAATTAAAAATAAATTCCGAACAGATTGAGATATGCTCATTTATGGAAAATGTCATTCATGAAATTGCTGCTGAGCAAAGCGATGTACGTATGAAAAAGGCAGATTTTGTAGTCTTTGTAAATGCAGATAAAAACAGATTGATGCAGGTTACCGAGAATTTGATTAATAATGCCAGAAAATATGCAAAGACGGATATTGACCTGTTTTTTACCAGGGAGGAATCTGAGATTATCCTGCATTTTCGTGATTATGGCAGCGGCATTCCCGATGAAAATATGCCTTTTATTTTCGACAAATTTTATAGGGGAAACAATTGCGGCAATGAGCAGGGTTCCGGGCTTGGACTATACATTGTTAAGTATATTACAGAGAAAATGGGTGGAACCGTAACACTCCTCAATCATCAAAATGGCTTGGAGGTGCTGGTGAGTCTGCCGATTTGCGGATAAAGTGACAATGTATCATTTCTTTAATAGTCTACCAAAATCACATTAGAAAAACTCTTAAGGACTTCTTAAGATCTTTGACGGTATGATTACTCCAGCTATTAAATATCGCAGCGTGTGCATACCTAAATACGCATAATCTTTGACAACCAAAGTAGGTAGTATTAGATTTGTCACACAGCTATTTGTTTCTGAGCGAAAACAAATAGCCATATTCCGACAAGAGAATTCATAGGGTTTTCTAGTGTGGTTCTTTGCGATTAGTCGCTCAGAAATGAGGTTTTTATGAAAAAAGTGATTTTATCGGCAAAAGACCTGTGCAAAAGTTTTGCCCATAATGGAGGTCAGCTCCATGTACTTTCTCATGTGAACTTAGAGTTGTATGAGGGGGATTTTACTGTCATTATGGGGGCAAGTGGTTCGGGAAAGTCTACGTTGCTTTATGCCTTAAGCGGAATGGACAGGGCCACAGCAGGGGAAGTGATGTACCAAGGTGGTGACCTTGTGAAGATGAAAGAAAAGGAGCTGGCGAAACTTCGCTATACGGATTTTGGTTTTATTTTTCAGCAAATGCATTTAGTTAGTAATTTATCATTATTTGAAAACGTTGCAGTTCCCGGTTATCTGAACAAAAATATTTCTGCCCAGGAAGTGAAAAAACGAGTTGATGAGTTGCTGGAGCAGATGTCAGTATCTCATATCAAGACGCATTTGCCGTCCCAGGTTTCCGGTGGGGAACAGCAGAGATGTGCCGTTGCAAGGGCAGTTGTCAACTCTCCAAAACTGCTGTTTGCAGATGAGCCAACAGGTGCTTTAAATCGAAAAAATACAATCGATGTATTGAATCTTTTAACGGAATTAAATCATGATGGGCAAAGTGTTTTGATGGTTACCCATGATATTCGTGCAACCTTGAGAGCTAACCGGATTTTATATATTGAGGATGGAAAAATCATTGGCGAACTGACATTGCCACCCTATCAACCCGAAGAAGAAAAATCTCGTGAAACGCAGGTAAACGCTTGGCTTACCTCGTTAGAATGGTAGGTGGTACTATGGAGATGATAACATTATTAAAGGCGAATATCCGGCATAAAAAAGGTTCCTTTATGAGTGTGATTTTGTTGACGCTGATTGTGGCTATGTCTGTTACAACGATTTTGTGCATCCGGGATAGTGCGAGGAAAGGTATTATAATATCCCATGAAATAACAGATACTCCTAATCTTTGTGTGTGGTATTATGCACACAAGCTTACAGATCAGATGGTGGAAGATGTGAAAAACCATCCCGCAGTGGCAGAGGTAGAGGTACATGATTGTCTGCTGGGCGATAAAGCCATTATGAATGAGGAAGAATACACCAACATCATTAGGTTGATGAAAGCACCAGATCATACGAAACTTTTAAAGGAGGATCTCTCTGGTGTTGCAGGAAAGGCAGATGCACTGAAGCAGGGAGAAATTTATGTTTCCCAGGGCTTACTTACCAGCATTCATGGAAAGGTAGGGGAGACGCTTACCATAGAAACGCTGGCAGGAGGCTATAACTTTACGGTTAAGGGGATTATTCTGGATTCCATGACAGGAGCATCGGTGATTGGTTGGAATTCATGTTATATCAGTGATACTGATTATGCAGAGATTGAGGCTGCCATTGCGGCAAAGGAAACCAATGAGGTACATGCGTTGGGAAAATGTTTAGATATCCGTAAGGCAGATAGCTGTAAGCTGACAGACGCCAAGTTCCGCCGTCAGCTTAATATTGATACTGGTGTGGTGAATATGGGCTATGGTTCGATGACCAGAGATATGTCAATTTATTATACCGCTCTTTTTCCACAAATCATTGCTTCTATCTTAATGGTGTTTATTATCTTATTACTGGGAATTGTGCTGATTATCACAGTGCATAGTATTTCGGTGGAAATCGAGAGTAATTATGTGACTTTCGGCATTTTGAAAGCACAGGGATTTGGAACGGGTCAGTTAAGGGCATTGTTTTTATTCCAGTATTTGATTGCGGAATTGATAGGTTCCCTTTTGGGCATCCTTCTCAGTATTCCGGTCATCAAGCTTACTGCTAATATTTTTGCACCAATTACAGGGATTCCTGCGGTGGTGTCGGTGCCTGTTTTTCTTATTTTATTAATCCTTTTGTCGTTGTTTCTTTTGTCTGTGGTTTCGATTCTTATTGTGACAAGGAAGCTGCACAGCATTTCTCCAGTCCGTGCCATTGCAGGGGCGAGAAAGGAAATCTATTTTGATAGTAGAATGAATGCGCCGATCAACAAGAAGTTCCTTTCGGCAAGTCTTGCCTTAAGACAGTTTACAGCGGCAAAACGTAGATATATTGGCACATTTATGATTGTGGCTATACTGGTATTTTTTATGATGACAATTACCATGCTTTCTGGTGCTGTCAATTCCAAATCAGCGCTTAATGCCATGGGGGCTATGGTGACAGAAGTTGATGTTTCTCCCAAAAAACAGCTTAGCAAAGACGATTTTGCAAATATTGAAAAAGAAATTGAACGCTTTACAAAGATCGAGAAAGCGTACTATTATCAATGTTCCTATTTTTCCTTTGATGGGGAGGAGATTATGGGACAGGTGTTTCAAAATCCGGAAGTTCTTCCAGCGATCAAAGGACGTGCACCTATTTATGACAACGAAATAGCGGTATCACCCAATTTACTGGATGAATTTAATTTGCGTATTGGTGATGAGCTTGCCATTGGCTGGGAGAATCAAAAAAAACAATATCTGATTTCTGGCACGGTTCAGTTGATGAACGATACAGGAAGATGTTTTACCATATCGGATGATGGGGCAAGAAAAATTGGTTATGACCGGTGGCTTTGGGGCTGTTATTCTTTAGAGGATGATAGAGATCGGGAAAAAATTGCAGATGCATTAAATGATAAATTTGGCGATTATATTGAAGCGGATGGCAATGGAGAAAATATGGATGATACCTATCAGGTTGCCATTGATTCCATGCAGTTGATTATCTATGTTTTCTCGATTATATTCTCCCTGGTGGTGGTGCAAATGGTTTGTTCCAAAGCCTTTATCGGGGAGCGAAAAGACATTGGCATATACAAATCTCTGGGATTTACCTGCGTGAAATTACGCCTTCAATTTGCTCTGAGATTTTTGATGGTAGCAATACTGGGGGCTATGCTGGGAAGTGTATTGTGCTATGCCCTTTCGGGGAAGATGCTTTCTATGCTGTTAAGTGAGATCGGCATCACCAATTTTATGGCAAGCTTTGATATCGCCACAGTTAGTATTCCTGTTTTTGCAATTTGCATCAGCTTTTTCATCTTCTCTTATCTGGCATCTGGTAGAATTAAAAAGGTGGAGATCCGGGAATTAGTTACAGAATAATATGAAAATACTAACCAAAGTAAGTGCTGTCTAACCTGGAAAAATAAGGCTTTTCCGCTTTTTTTCCCTTGCTATTTTTAACAAATTGTATTAGAATGTTGTCAAATAAATTTCCAAAAGGAGGAATGTCAAAATGGCATATGTTATTAGTGATGATTGCGTAAGCTGTGGAGCTTGTGCAGGTGGATGTCCAGTAGGAGCAATTTCTGAGGGATCTTCTCATTATGAGATTGATGCTGATACATGCATCTCTTGTGGAGCTTGTGCAGGTACATGCCCTTCCGGAGCAATTTCTGAGGGCTAATTCGTTGCAATAAATCTGCAGAATTACAAAAGCTGTGTATTTGGACGAGTAATCGTGCTGAATAGACAGCTTTTTTGTTCTTGGTACTAGCTTTTCTATTAGACTGGTGTTATAATGTTTGCTGGTTCGGGCATACTGAACGAAAGAATATCAAGAAAATATAAGGAAACAATAGTACGGAAGAACATTACAGAATTTTTCACTATTGTAGAAATGAGGTGTAATCATGGCAAAACAAGTGGATAAAAGTATGATTATTGGTGATATGTTACAGATTGATCCAGGAATCGCAGCGATTCTGATGGCATCTGGTATGCATTGCATCGGTTGTCCGGCATCCCAGGGAGAGAGCCTGGAAGAAGCAGCTGCAGTGCATGGCCTGGCTGCCGATGATCTGGTAAACAGTGTCAATGAGTATCTGGCAAAGAAGGAAGCCTAGTACACGGACACGCAACTAAAAGAACAGTTTGCCTATATGCAGTGTTGCCCTTAAAATTTCAGAGTTAGAAATTAGGGATGCTGGTGTTGTTGAAAAAAGGAAGAGCAGATAGGATTTGACTTAGTAGCATATCCTTATCTGCTCTTGTTTTTTGTATTTCTTAAATCGACAGTTTGGGTTCCGCTGAGCGATTCCGTCGTATTCAGATACTTAGCTGGATAAATTATATTTTTCCCAGAACCTGTAAAGCTTGATCCCGAATCAGAGTATCATAGTGTTCTTCATAATAGGAGGAACTGGCGTAAGTATTACGTACCGGCATGCCATATTCGCTGACAGTATTACAGATTTTGCTAAATTCTTCCGGAGTATGGTCAGATTTGTGTAAAATCAGGAAATAGCTTTTGTCAACGGAATTCTTGTAAACCGTATTTACTCCCTTATATTGGAAGAGTAGATGTTCACCCAGAGAAGATAGCTGATCCAAAGAATGGAATTGGTAAATTCGAATGATATCTGTCTGTTCTTTGATCGGCTCTGTCTTTGGTCTGGGACTCATGCCTAATACTTCCGGCAGAGAGATAAAGTCGTCCTCTTTTTCCTCCAACTCATCTGCTTTGAAAGGAAGTGTTTCTAAATTGGACATACTGTCAGATTCAATTTCGTCAGAGAAATCATCATAGTCGATCTCTTCTTCTGTCAAACTGTCTATAAAATCAAATCCAGATTTTTCCATGTCATCTTCATATAAATCATCCTCCGGATCATCGGTAAAATGTGAAAATCTGGTATCTAATTCATCAGGATCCTCCACTTTGGTAATAACTAATACTAAAGCATCTGGTAACATAGGGATTGCTTCAATCATCAGCGGAATATCATCCACTTCAAATCCAAATTCATAGGAAGCTTGCTGCATCATATCGCGAAACAGAGCCTTGGCTTTTTCTGTACCGTATGCCAACTCACTGATGCGCAGCTCGCGATCCCTAAGATCCTTTTGGCTTAATGTACATCGAATTTGATGATCGTTTATCTTTTCGATTCGCATAGGCTCACTTCCCTTCTGAGATTCTATATTTGACAGGAAAAACAAAGAGTTTCACTTGCTTCCTGTCTATGTTAAGTATAGTTTAATTATTTTGATAAGTCAACGCAAAATAAAGGTTTTTATGGCATATTGCGTCGAAATATGTCGGTTATAAAAGTTGCTTTTGGATTCGCAATGATAGAGTTTGTTTATTTCGCCAAAAGAATACGTGGAGATAATTCACATTTTCAACAATTTTTAGTAAATCTGAGTAAAATCTGAGAAAATGACATTGTTTTTAGTAATATGTTCTATAAATGATCTGTTTTTTTCTACAGGGAACAGTGCCTGTTAGGGCTTGTAGAATGGAAAGTTCGAGAATATAATATGTGCAGAGAAACGAATCCTGGGCAAAGGAGGTGAAATGGTGTTTTTAGAACACGGAATGTGATCCATTTCGGGGAGGAGGTATATCGTGGTGTCAAGGGTAACAGTACCTGTGGGGTATATCGACATCATATCTATCATAGGGATCCGTAATCGGATCTGCTGTCTGGATCTATGTTTAAATTATTCTTACTCTGAAAAAAGGTTCCCATAGCTTGCGTATCATAGGGATTCGGCTCTGAGAAATATTTGGATGGTTTGTAAAACGTATCACATAGCTGTCATGCAAACTGTTCTGTGGGAGGTAAGCCGATGGAGAGGATCATATTGCAGTAGTTCCATATCTCAGCATCAGTCTGGGGTACAGGCATTGTTAATAGACAGGTTATGTCTATTGCGTCGAAATCAATCCTTCAAAAATAGCAGATTTTGAGAGGAATCCATTTCGATTCTTCTCAAAATTGCTAATTGGACAGAAAAGTGTTATACTATTATATATGTGCAATTGTAGCTGTAACAAATCAATCGCAATAGAAACCAGGGGGATTAACGAATGAAGAATAAGAAACCCGTGATAATTGGAGTATTAGTTGTAGTTTTAGTGGCACTGATTGCAGTGACGGTTCATTTAATTAAAAAAAATACACCGAGTAAGACACATATGTCTCTACAGAAATATTTTTCGGTAGAAGATGGGCAGGCAAAGGTCATTCTCAATGATCGGATTACAGATGCTGGTGTTTTGTGTGACAATGGCAAATTTTATTTAGATATTACATTTGTAAATGAATATTTGAACCCACGGTTTTATTGGGATACTGCTGAGAATGTATTGCTCTATACTACATCTACAGCGATGATACAGACGGATCTTGACAGTCAGGACGTATACATCAATAAAAGCAAAGAGTCTAAAGATTATGTTACGGTAAAAACAGACGGGCAGACTGCCTATGTTGCACTGGATTATATCAAAGAGTATACGGCATTGGATTATAAAACATACCAATCACCGAACCGTGTGGTTATCCAGAATATATATAATACAGACATTTCATATTATGATGTTAAGAAAGATGCTGCCTTGCGGGCTCAGCCAAATATCAAGAGTGACATTCTGGTAGATCTTAAGGAAAAGGATCAGGTCAGGGTGCCGGTGCTGACAGGGGATTCTAAACAGGAGAATAGTCAGGAGAAAGATGCGGATAAGCAGGATGATGCATCTACCGAAGATCCTGCCACTACAAATAAGGAAGATACTAAGGAAAAAAAGGAAGATACTAAACAGAAAAAAGAACTTAAGGAAGATAAATCATTCGTTCAGGTTATGTCAAAAGACGGCGTGATTGGTTATGTCAAGAAAGACCATCTTAGTAGCAAGTATAGCGATCAGAGCAAAACGGATTTCAAGGAGGAAAAGTACAGTCATATTCTCATGGATGAAAAAGTAGTCCTGGCATGGCATCAGGTTACCAATCAGACTGCAAATGCTCAGCTGGCTAATGTTCTTGCTGGCACAAAAGGAGTTAATGTTGTTGCACCAACATGGTTCCAGACTTCCGATAATAAAGGAAATATTTCCTCTCTGGCATCGGATGCTTATGTGCAGGCGGCTCATAGAGCGGGTGTGAAAGTGTGGGCATTGTGTGATGATTTTGCCGCTAATATGAAGATTGGAAAAGTGTTATCTGTTTCCAGTAGAAGACAGAGACTGGCAAAGAACCTGACAGCAGAAGCGATTCGCTACAGTTTGGATGGTATTAATATAGATTTTGAGAATGTAAAACAGGAAAATGGGAAAGATTTTGTCCAGTTTATCCGAGAGTTGGGAATTATGTGCCGAAATAATGGAATTTCCTTATCCATTGATAATTATCCGCTCCGGGATTTTAATGCGTATTATGATCGGGCAGAGCAGGCAGCGGTAGCCGATTATGTGATTACTATGGCATATGACGAATATTATTCTGGATCAGAGCAGGCAGGACCAGTGTCATCATTGAGTTATGTTACCAGTTCCATTTCTTTATTGGACGGTGTGATTCCTGCAGAGCAGCACGTAGTGGCATTGCCATTTTATTCCCGGTTGTGGGCAGAGAAGACCAAAGACGGTAAAGTGGATTTATCCTGTGAAGCATATTCTATGAGAGGGGCGCAGGGAGTAGTTGCAGACTCCAAGGCAGAACTCAAGTGGGATGATGCAACCAGTATGAATTATCT